>CAIJTL010001595.1 GCA_903823545.1 uncultured Planctomycetaceae bacterium | reverse complement strand
TAAGGCGCGGTCGTAGAGTTGGGCTCGCAGGATCTTGCCAGCGAGCATGCGGTTGCCGCCGGCGGGCAGGTGTCTCACGCCGAAGCTGATCACGGTTTGACCGGCTTTGAATTCGATCGGGCCGTTGCTCTTGTAGGGCTTGCCGTATGGCTGACCGTCTCGATAGCCGACGATCTGGCCGTCGTCGTGATAGGCGATGGCGACATGCACGGCCCGGTTCGCGGCGTCTTGATCGGCGGGGGCGTTGAAGGATTGAGTCCTCGCGAAGTTGTTGCTGCCTGCCATCCACTGACGAGGTGCTTGCTCGGCGAAGACGATCGAATCGAAGACGACTCCGTCGGGCGTTTGAATGGTCATTACGCCGCCGGCTCGTTGATCGAGACTGTCGAGTTGCACCCAGGCTTCGAGCGTCTTGGCTTTGATCGTTTGTTTGAGCGGCGCGGTCACGGCATGGCCTTGCCCCTTCACGACGAGGGCTCCGCCTTCGAGCTTCGCACCGGAGCGAGCTTCCGCATGCGCGGCTCCAGCGATGTCTTGCAGGTCCGACTCAAACTCCCAGCGACCGATCGGCTTCGGGACTACTTGCTCGCCCGAGTCTGTCTTCTGCTTGGCCGCTTCGAGCAATCGAGTTCGAGTCGGCTCGATCAGTTTTTGAATGGCGGCCTGCTGCTGGTCCATCTGCTCGCGAAGTTTCTTGATTGCTGCGACTTGCTCGGCATGACGCGACTTTGTTTCGGTGAGATACGCCGTCATGCGATTGATGTCGGCAGCTTGAGCCGGTCGACCGAAGGCGGTCACGAACATGCTTTGCAGCCGAGCTTCATCGGTCTTCGATCGCTCATCGGCGAGCACTCGAACGGCCCAGTTAGCGGCCAGCGATGCGACTCGATCATCATTCATGAGCGTCAGCGATTGAGCCGGAACATTGGTCGCATCGCGTCGGCCCGTCGCGCTGAACGGCTCGGGGAAATCGAAGGCTCGCAAGAACGGATCTAGCGCGTTGCGAGTCACTCGCACATACACGCTGCGGCGCGGCGAGTTACCATCGGTCGGTGCTCCAAACAAGTCGCGGTTCAAACTGCCCGAGACGGTGAGCAATGAATCTCGAATCGCTTCCGCTTCAAGCCGCCGGATGAAGGCTTGCGAGAGCAACCGATTGTCGGCGTCGACTTGCAGCGCTTTGGCCGACGGTCGGGAACTCATCTGCCATGTCTTGGACGTCACCAAGAACCGCAGCATGTCTTTGATCGAACCGTGTTGCTCGATGAAGCGTGCAGCGAGGTAATCGAGCAGCTCGGGATGAGTCGGTTCGGAACCGAGCCGACCAAAGTTGTCCGGCGTCGCGACGATGCCTCGACCAAACGCATGATGCCACAGCCGGTTGACGATGACTCGGCGAGTGAGCGGGTTGTCTTTGCGGAGCAGGTCTTCGGCGAGCTGGCGTCGTCCGCTGAGCGGCGTCTGATACGGCGTTGCGTCGATCGCTTCGAGGAACCGGCGCGGTACTACCGCTTGAGGTTGCTTGTGATTGCCGCGCGCGAACAGCCGCTGATCGCGACCGACCGTCTCTTCCAAACCGGGAACGCGAGTCGGCACGACGATCTCTTCTTCCAAGCGTCGGTACTCGGCGACGAGCGGCTTCGCGGTCGGCAGTTCGTTCAACGAATTGCTCAGCAAACCTTGCTTCAAACAGGCATCGAGCAGTTGAGCTTGAGCATCACTCGCGGTGCCCGCTTGCCAGGCTCGAACGGCTATCGCGACGGCTCGCGTGGTGAGTTCGGCCAAGTCTTCAAACGACTGGGGTGGAGTCTTCGTCGCTTCATCAAAGATCGCATCGAGGAACTCGCGCGACGCTGTCGGCGGCCCGGCTTCACCCTTCTTTTGAATGACAGCCTCGCGCACTCCGAACCATGATCGGCCTTCGTTGTTGACCATCAGAGGCGCGTCGCGGCCTGCGGTGACTTCGACATGAATCTCGTCGCCGTTCCAATACGTGAGGTCGAACTTCTGCCACTTCCATTCGTTCGACAAACCGGCGACGGGGAAGACCGTGCCGTTGCGCGGATAGTCCTCGACGACATACCGAGTGCTCGCACCGCCTTCGCCGATGACTTGCAGCCAGAGGTCGTATTCGGCATCGAGCTTCACTCGGCCCGACGACAACCGCGCCGGATGCTTCGGCGACAACCCATGCGAATAAACGCCCGACGGATAGATGCCGTTGATCGCGTTCTCGCCCGAGGTTGCAATCGCGAACTCACCGGCGGGAGTTGGTGTGCTCGGCAAGCCCGTCCCGGCGCGGAACCATGTCGCGTAGTCGTCACGAGCCGCCGTCAGATCCCACCGCTTCCAATACGCGCGACGAGCGTGCTCATCGCGCTGCTGACGATCGCTCTTCCAAGCCGCGACTTGCTTCTTCCAAGCGTCTGCGAACGAAGCGCCTCCACTCGTTTCTTTGCGTAATGCGAACCACGGATGCAGCAGTTGATTCGGCTTCTCGGCCTTCGCGGTCGGGCCGTCTTTGTCGAGCAACGTAGCCTTCCACTTGGGCTCAGCGCCCAACCAATCTTGAACGACCGCTTTGCGAATCTGAGGCTTGAGTTGCGACAACTTGTCGCGATGCAGGTCGAGCTTCTCAGGCATGTCGATGACGTTTCGGCCCGGTCGGCATGAACCCAACACTCCGAAGAGCGCGTAGTAATCCTTCTGACTGATCGGATCGAATTTGTGATCGTGGCATCGAGCACACGACACCGTCAGACCGAGGAACGCCTTTGAAAACGCATTGATCTCGTCGTCGATGAAGCGGACTTTTTCATCAAGCGCGTCGGTCGGCGCGAAGCCGTGAAACACCATGCGCCAATGAGCAGGACCAATCATCGACTCGTTGATGCCCAGCGCCGCATTGATGCGCGGTCGCTCCAACAGGTCGCCCGCGACATGCTCACGCACGAGTTGATCGAAGGGCACATCGGCATTCAGAGCGCGAATCAAGTAGTCGCGATAGACCCACGCATTGTCGATCGCCGGGTCGCCTTCTGAACCATGCGAATCCGCATACCGTATCCAGTCCATCCAGTGCCGAGCCCACCGCTCGCCAAAGTGCGGACTGTCGAGCAGATGATTCACCAGCTCGGCGTAACCACTCGGTTGCTTGATCTTCGCCGACCACGTTTCGACTTCGTCAGCACTCGGAGGCAGTCCGATCAACACAAAGAACAGTCGCCGCACGAGCGTCTGCGGATCGGCGACATCGTTCGGGGCAAGCTGCTGTTCTTCGAGCTTCGCCACCACAAATCGATCGACCGGATGCGCCGACCACTTTTCGTTTTCGTTCTTCAAAACCGGCGGAGCGACGGCTTGCAGCGGCTGAAAGCTCCACCACTTCTTTCGCTTATTGACGACCGTATCCCACGACGTAGCCTTCGCGAGTTCATCTACCGACGGTGCCTGATCGCGAGGATCAGGAGCCCCCATCGCGATCCACTTCTCGAAGTCCGCGATGACTGCCTTGCTGAGCTTCGCTCCGCCCTTCGGCATCTTCATGCCATCCACTTCATGCCGCAGGATGGGGAGCAACCGGCTCTCGCTCGGCTTACCGGGCACAACGATCGCGCCCTCGTCGCCACCCTTGAGCAGCGCCGCTCGATGATCAATCGCCAGCCCACCCTCCGCTGACTTCGCCGAGTTATGGCACTCATAGCACTGCTCAACGAGCACCGGTCGAATGCGCGTCTCAAAGAACTCGCGCTGCTCAGCGGTCGGCTCGGCGGCAAGTCCAATCAATTGAGTCGCCGTCAAAGTCGCCACGAAAAGACTCAGTCCAACGAGATTCCTAAATCCATGTCGCTGCACAGCAAAGCTCCGCTTGTCAGGCCGTAGAACAGGCGGCTCACCTGTTTCTTCCGCATCATCGTTGGACATTCGGGAATGGCAAGCAACCGTCGTGCAAACTTCAAATTGGCGTCTGATTTTCAAGCTCGGCTGGCACTACGGAATCATCACCGGACTCGCATTCACGGGGAAATCGGATTCGGCATAGACTCCCGCCGTTTCCCACAACCACGGCCTGCGACGGATCGCGAACATGGTGAGTCACGGAAGAATTCGGTCGAGCAGACTTTGCGTCCAATGGTTTGTTGCCTGGGTCTTGCTTATCTGCACCGGCAGCCTGAGTGCGGCTGAGCCGTCACCCATTCAAGACGACGCGACATTACGCGACATCGCAATGATCGGCGAAAAGCTTGCGTGGGTGGTTGGCGATCATGGCGCGATGTGGAAGACGACCGATTCGGGTGTGACGTGGAAGTTCGTGTCGACGAACACGTTCGCACATTGGAATAGCGTTTGTTTTCTGACCGACCGCATCGGTTGGATCGCCGGTGGCGATACCGAACCATTCACTCGCCGAGGTCGCGGGCTGTTGTTGGTCACGAAAGACGGTGGACTCACTTGGCAAACGGTGTCGAACGAGGAACTCCCTTGCCTGCGGTATGTCCGCTTCTTTGATCCTCGGCAAGGGGTGATCGTCGGCGAGCCGAACGCGGCACATCCATCCGGCGTGCTGTTCACCGAAGATGGCGGAAAAACTTGGCAAGAGATGCCGGGGCCGGCGGGTTCGAGTTGGTTGGCGGCGGACTTCGTCGAGCCGATGGACGGCTTATTGGGTGGTCGACACGGGCGAGTCTCGGCAGTGTCGGGAGGCAAAGTCTTGCCGACTCGCGTTGATCCTTCGAGTTGGCGACGCATTCATGCCGTTCGTTTGCAGAGTGACCTCAAAGGTTGGCTCGTCGGCGACGGCGGTTTGGTGATGAAGACCGACTCCGGCGGTGTTGTGTGGGAGGCTCCGCAAGGTGAACTGCCTCATGAATTGCGCGACGTGGCGAACTTCCGGGCCGTGGCGGCTCGCGGTGAACGTGTTTGGATCGCAGGTTCGCCGGGAAGTGTCATCTGGCATTCGCCCGACGGCGGTCAAACATGGCAACAACAACGAACTAGTTCGCAATTGCCGATCGAGTCGTTGAAGTTTGCCAATGGAAACAACGGCAGCGAATCTCAAGTTGGCGTTGCGGTCGGTGCCTGTGGTTTGATTCTGCAAACAACAGACGGAGGTGAAACGTGGCGAGGCGTACGTGCTGCCGATCGGCGAACCGCGTATTTGTCGGTTTCGGTCTGGCCGGAAGATGTTTCGTTTCGATTGATGGCACAGCAGAGCGGCGAACAAGGGTATCGCAGCCACGCGACGGTGTTGGTTCCGGAAATACAAACCGACAAAGCCGCGACGACAGAATTGGATCAACGCCTTCTCGACGCTGTTCATGCCAGCGGCGGGAATAGCGCCGAGTCTGATGATCGCTGGCTCTCGACAATTCCCGATTTGGCCAAACAACCGGAGAAATTACTCGAAGCATGGTCGCGACAGGCGGAAGGTCGACTGGATGAGCAATTGCTGGCACGGTGGGTCGTCACATTGCGAGCGTGGCGTCCTGATGTTGTGGTGATCGGCGGCCAGTCGGACAACGCAATCGAAAAGCGTTTGCGTGAGTCAGTGTTGCGAGCGGCCGAGATCGCTGCCGATCCAACTCAACTCCCGTGGCTGAACGATGTCTTCGCTCTGCCGGAATGGAAGGTCTCGAAAGTTTACGCACGGCGTCCTGATGGCAGCGCGGGCGAAATGATGGTCGAACCGCATGAGTTGCTCCCAAGACTCGGTGTATCGGTCTCTCAAGCGGCAGCGGGCGCGGAAGGACGATTGCTCGGCGAGAGTCTCGGACTTCGAATTCGAGGCGAGGCGTATCGGTTGTTGAAAGACGAGACATCGACCGGCGGAACCTTTTGGCGCGGCATCGTTCGTGCGGGAGAGTCAGCCTCACGTCGAAAGATGCTCGAATTGAACGACAAGGATCTGGAACAGCGACAGAAGTCGGCCCGACGTCAAAAGAATTTCGTCGCATCCGCCGAACGAGCCGTGACGAACGAGTCGCGATCGCTCGCGTTGATCGCAGAACTTCGAACCAACACGCGTGAGATGCCTTCGTCGCAAGCGGCTGTGACGCTCGCTCAATTGGCAACGGATCTGCAACGCAACGGGCAGGCAGACGCAGCGGAAGCAACACTAATTGAACTCGTCGATCGTTACGGCGATGAGCCCGTTGCACAATCGGCGATGGCCGAACTGATCCGCAATTGGTGCAGTACCGAGAGGTCCTGGCAACGCCTCAAGAAAACCGAGGTCGTGCAAACCACAACGAAAGCGGTGAAGGAATCTGCGACCGAATCAACAACGAATACAGCTCGTTCGCCATCGACCTCTCGGCCCATCCAGAAGAATCAAGCAGAACTGCTGAAGTTGAGCGGTACTGAGAATGCGATTCCCAAAGCAGGCACGCCACTGTCAGCCGCGTCAACGACAGAATCAACTCGTGGTCCCTTGAAGGTTGGTAGCGAAACAACCTGGGATCGTGGGCAACTCGATCACTGGCAACAACAGGCGATGAAATTGGCGAAACGATTGCGCGAGCGATCGCCAGAATTGGCCGATCAACCAAACGTGCAATTCCCGTTGGCCGCAATGCTCCGTCAGCGTGGCTCTCCCGATTTGTCTTCGGCCATTTATCGTCGCTTTGAACAAAACGTCGCGGCGACTCCGTGGCGGCGAGTTGCTCGGCGAGAACTTTGGTTGCAGCAACCGATCGGCGAACAGCCAGAAGAATGGTTTCGCTCGCTACCCACTCGAACCAAGCCGCATTTGGACGGCGATCTCTCGGACGATTGTTGGCAGAACGTCAAACACCTTGAACTCCGAGATGCAGATTCAGACTCGCAACAACAGGTCGACAGAGCGCTCGCAGAGGATGAATCAGACTCTGAAACCCCGACACCGAAGAAGTCACGAGTTGTGCTAGCTAGTAGCAACGATGCCGCGTCCCCAAAAGCATTCGCGATGGTTTCTCATGATGATCGATACTTCTACTTCGCAGCATCATTGCCTCGGCACTCCGAAGCCCCGGACGCAGAGCCCGTTCGCGATGGACGAGCACACGACGCGGACCTCGCCGCTTTCGATCGCGTCAGCCTAGCCATCGACGTCGACCGCGATTATTCGATTTGCAATCTCTTCGAGGTCGATCAACGTGGCTGCACTCGCGAGTCGTGCGGAGGCGATCTGCGATGGAACCCGAAGTGGTATGTTGCTACAGCCACCGATTCGAACCGTTGGACGCTCGAAGCGGCGATCCCGCTGAGTGAACTCGCACCACCGGAACTGCGCCGC
>CAIJTL010001594.1 GCA_903823545.1 uncultured Planctomycetaceae bacterium | reverse complement strand
CTGACGCCATTTGAATTCCATCGTCAGTTCGGCCCGCACCAGATCAAGCTCGACGATGCCAATGTCTTTGTCGTGCCCATTGAGCCGCGATTTCATGCGATGCTTTTTCCTGATCTTCAGAAGCAACTCAACCTATTTCCGGGAACTGAGTCGTTCGGAAACACGATACGGAAGGCGTACCTTTGCAACGCAGTGATCACAAAATTGGAGGCCGGGAGTGTCCTACTTTTCTATCGCTCGCATGACGCCCAGCACATCGACGCTGTTGGAGTCGTCGAAGAGACACTGCGAACGAGAGACGCAGTTTCGCTTGCGCAATTTGCAAGGAAGCGAACCGTTTACGAACCCACGGACATTGAAGCCAAAACGACGCAAGGGGAGGCTCTTGGAATCCTCTTTCGCTACGCACCGGTTTTACGCGATAAGATCACTTTGAAAGAGTTGGTCGATGCGGGTGTCCTCAAGGCGGCCCCGCAGTCCATCCAACATCTCAAGGAAGAGGGCGTTTCATGGATTCAAACTCGTCTGAAGTAGCGCTATTGTCGATCCATCCTCGATTCGCCGAGGCCATACTCAAAGGGGAAAAGCTGGTCGAATTTCGTCGAACAAGGTTTTCTCGCGAGGTAAGCCATGTCGTGATTTACGCAACACAACCAATAAGCAAAGTCGTTGGTTGGTTCGAAGTGTCTGCAATCGAAGCCCATCATCCAGACAAATTATGGGTCAAGTTTCGAGACTGCGGAGGAATTGATGAAGGCGATTTTCGCGCGTACTACCTCGGACGAAAAACCGGATACGCAATTCGGGTTCGACAAAGCCGTCGTTTGAAAGAAGCCAAACCGCTCACATCGGTTTGTAGTAACACGCGACCTCCGCAGAGTTTTACTTATCTCGATCGTGCGTCTGCTCGTAAACTTTTGGGCCTACCGACCGCTCAGGCAACGAAGTAAGGGGCGTAAACTTCACAAAAGTACGAAGAGAAGACATGAGTGAGGTGACAGAATTATGGAATCATGGCTGGGGTGATTGTTGGTTCGGAGAAAGAGGTTGGGCAAGAAAATGGTACAACGGTGGACAATTTCGTCCCCTCTTTCATGCCTGATAACGCCCCCTTAATCACACTCTTCATCGCATGAACGACAACAGCGTCCACATCCCCAATGCCACCGGACCCGCAAGCAACAGGCTGTCCATCAAATCGAGCAGCCCGCCGAAACCTGGTAGCAAGATGGGAGCGTCTTTGGCTCCGACATCGCGTTTGATGAGTGATTCGGCCAGATCGCCGACCAAACCGGTGAAGCCGACAACCACACCAAACAGAGTCGCGTTCACAACGTTCCACGCGTGCCAGCCTGTGGAAATCATTGGTCCCAGCCAACAGAGCCAGGCAACCGCAGCCAAGCCTGCTGTCGCGACGTGACCAACTCCGCCGGACCACGTCTTTCCGGGGCTGAGCTTCGGGGTCATCTTGGCACCGCCGATGAGCCGCCCGAAAGTGTAAGCGCCGACGTCGCCCATCTTCGTGGCAACCACCATTGCTCCGAGTGCGAAATAACCTTCGCCCTGGCCGACCCAACGCAACTGACAAGTCATCGCCAACAACACACCGAGATACGCCACGCAGAAGAACTCGATCCCCAGTGTTCCGATATTCGCTCCGGCTTTAGATGGTGCAGAGTTTGAATCAGTCCCACTGTCGTGAAGCGGAAAGCGAAAAACGGCATTCATCAACAACATCACAGCGGTGATGCCAAACACTCCAAACAGATTTACGAATCGCGAATCGGCCCAACCGAGTTCCCATCGTCCCCACGGGTAATGGTGTGCCCACGTCAGCAGGAGCAACAGCCACGAACTCAGAAGGCACAGCGCGAGGTTCGGTTGAAAACCGGCGTTGCGAGTGAGCGTCACGAATTCCCAAACGCAACGAGCGGAGATGAGCATCACCAACACGAACAGCACGGGGGCGCTGTCCCCCAATTGGTGGTCCCAGGCAAACAGGCCGATCGTTGACGGGATCAAGATCGCGGACATCAACAATCGCAGGTGCAGCATGTTGGGTTATCTCGACAGCCCACCGAAGCGACGTTCGCGAGCAGCATAATCTCGCAAGGCTTCGTGTAAGTCAGCAGGACGAAACTCGGGCCAGCATTTCGATGTCACCCAAAACTCGGCGTAACTCGCCTGCCAGAGTAAGTAATTACTCATGCGCATTTCGCCCGCCGTGCGAATGACCAAATCGGGATCGGGCATGCCAGCAGTATCGAGATGATTGGCGATTGTCTCTTCGGTAATCGAATCGGCTGTCAGCGAGCCGTCGCTCAATCGATCGGCCATGCGTCGAAAGGCGTCGACCAATTCTTGCCGACCACCGTAGTTCACTGCCAAACAAAGCCGAGTCCCTTTGTTGTTGCGGCTCAGTTCCACCGTCTTAGCCACTTCTCGAAGAATCCCGTCCGACAGTCCTTCGCGGCGACCAATCATGGCGAATCGCAAATCTTGGCGCATGATTTCGGAACGTTCTTCGACAAGATATTGCTCAAGCAATCGCATGAGCATGTCGAGTTCGTGCT
Organism: uncultured Planctomycetaceae bacterium; assembly: GCA_903823545.1. Classification (GTDB taxonomy): domain Bacteria; phylum Planctomycetota; class Planctomycetia; order Planctomycetales; family Planctomycetaceae; genus SXKJ01. The sequence goes on along the minus strand of CAIJTL010001594.1, from coordinate 328 downwards.
GCGGGCGTTTCCAATTTTCGCTCGACAGGCAATAGAGCGTGAGCTGATCAATGCCAAGTTCAGCGCACTCTTCAATGGTGTCGCGAACGGAGCGAACACCCCGACGATGTCCTTCGATGCGGGGAAACCCACGCGATTTGGCCCAGCGACCATTTCCATCCATGATGATCGCGATATGTTTCGGCAGTTTCTCCGACGACAATCCCAAAGTGGTCAATCGGCGTGCAGCTTTCACAGGATCAAAGGGCACGGGACTCACAGCCTCTCTGCAGGGAAGATGATTGCTTGTCGCTTCTCGTTAGCACGCCGTGTCAGCAAGTGGCCTCGT
>CAIJTL010001593.1 GCA_903823545.1 uncultured Planctomycetaceae bacterium | reverse complement strand
GATCGCGAGAAGGATCGCTTCGTCAGCCACATCCTCGACGTGAGCACGGGTGAAAAGCGGACGATTCCCAGTCCGATCTACGCACTGAGCCCCAATGGGAAAGAGGCGGTGTCGTGCGACTTCTCGCGCATTGCCGATTGCCGACCGGGCTATGGGTATGCCGGCATTCGCGATCGCTTCTTCGATGTGATGGCTCCTGCGGGCAGCGGCGTGACTCACGTCGATCTGGAGACCGGCGTGGAGAAGCTCATTGTCACTCACGAGCAGCTCGCGAAGTCCGGCGAAGTTCCCTCGAACCTGCCGATCTCCAAGCATCACGCTTACCACTTGCTGTGCAGTCCCGACGGCAAGCGATTCATCCTGCTGCATCGGTGGACGCAACCCGGTGGTGGGCATCTGACGCGACTCATCACTGCGGCGATGGATGGCAGCGATCTGCGAATCGTCATTCCGAACGGCTATGCCTCGCACTTCATCTGGCGAGACTCGAAGCACATTCTCTCTCAGGCGAAAGGCTGGTTGGGCAACGAAAACTGGGGCAACTTTCTCTTTGAGGACAAGGACACCGGCGTCATCGAGGAAATCGGTAAGGGAGTGCTCGATAGCGGCGGGCATCTGACCTACTTGCGGAACAACGAGTGGATTTTAAATGACACCTATCCGAAGGGAGTCCGCCGCCTCCAGACGCCGCACCTGTATCACCTCAAGAGCAACCGCCGTATCGACCTCGGCGAGTTCCCATCGCCGCCCGAATACAAGGGGGAATGGCGAGTCGACACTCACCCGCGCATCAGCCGCGACGAACGCTGGGTCTGCATCGACTCGCCCCACACCCAAGGCCGCCAACTGCATCTCATCGACATCAGCGCGATCGTTTGAATTCAGCATTCATTCCGGCTGCAACACTTCCGTCAGGACGCGACCGTCCATTTCGGGCATTTCGACCTTCAGCAGCTTCGCAATCGTTGGGGCGATATCGAGATTGCGAGCACGACAAACTTGCTGACTAATGCTGTCATCGGCACTGATTCACCACCATGACGCGTTGGCGAGAACAAATGGACGTTCAGTCGCTCAAAGAGTTGTGTTGGAGGCTGCACATCAGGACGCGCCGTCAACCATTCAAGAGCCCTATCGGAAAGGCAATTGCTCGTGAAGCACGGATTTAAGCCATCAAGGATGTGAGGCGCATCGCGGCTCTCGACGAACTTCGGATTAGAAATTCGATTTGGAAACAACTATCAAGAAGCTGTCTCTATCGTGGAGATTTGAGGCGTGAGCTTCCTGTTACTTCGAGCCAGCCAAATGAGACCGTTCGCCGTGGGTTTGATTACATCTCTGAGCGATCTACTCGGATCGACATGATTATTAGAACTGAACCATGAAAATCGCTGCCGCACAAATTCGATCTGTTGCTGGGGACATTGGAAAGAATATCGAGAAGCATCTTGAGTTGGTCGCAGTGGCGGTCGAGCAACGTGCTGACTTGATCTTCTTTCCCGAGCTATCGCTGACCGGTTACGAACCGACGTTGGCGAGGGAGTTGGCCACTCATCAGGACGATCCGCGTTTGGATATTTTTCAACAACAGAGTGACGCCCACAACATCATCATTGGCGTCGGTATGCCGCTGTTGTCTGATGTTGGCGTTCAAGATGCTGGCGTCCGAATCGACATGATCTTGTTTCTGCCGCAGCAGTCTCGTGTCAGCTACTCAAAGCAGTTGCTGCATTCCGACGAACTGCCGTTTTTTGTTCCCGGTTATGAGCAACTCACGCTCAATCTGCCGGGCCACACGTTGGCACCAGCCATCTGTTTTGAATCGCTGCAAGCGTCGCATTCGAACGATGCCGCAAGGGCTGGCGCTGATATCTATCTCGCAAGCGTTGCGAAGTCGGCAATCGGACTTGGTAAGGCATACTCGCATTTTCCGACAATCGCCAAGCAACACATGATGACGGTGCTCATGGCCAACAGCGTGGGGCCAAGTGACAACTTCGTCAGCGCGGGTCAATCGGCAATCTGGTCAAACCGAGGAGAGCTTGTTGGGCAATTGGATTCCCAGCAGGAAGGGATCGTCATGATCGATACCGAGACCAACCAAGCGACGGTCACTGGAGTCTGAATGGTTTCGCGACATAGGGAAGAAGTCGCGATTGCGATTTCAAACTCATTTGCCGTGAACTTGGAGCGACGCGCTCAAACCATTGAGTTCTCACTCTCCGATGAAACCCGGTCACACAAACGCCGATCATTGCGAACTTGAAAGCCCAGTTAAGTGGCGACAATAGCCGATTGAGAAATCGTCATCGTGACGCGAGAATCGCCAACTGTTGAGGCCGCCTTTGGGACTCGGAACATTTCAGGTCGTTGGGTTTGAATCAGGAGAACTTCGCCATGAACTCGCAAGAGGCAATTAAGGTTTCAATCGACACTTCTAACTTTGTTTCAATGGGTTATCTCAGCGATTTGAGCGATCAAGATTTCCTCCATCGGCCATGCGTTGGATGCAATCACATCAATTGGCAACTGGGACATCTCATTGCCGCTGAAAACGACATGATCAATAAAATTGCTCCGGGATCGATGCCCGCGCTGCCCGAAGGCTTCGCCGCGAAGTACACGAAGGAAACCAGTGGCATCGACGATCCGAAATCGCTGGCGACGAAAGAGGAGTTGCTCAAGCTCGCCGACGAACAACGAGCAGCAACGCTCGCCGCCTTGGCAAAGGTTTCAGATGCTGACCTCGATAAGCCGACCGGAGTCGATTACGCGCCGACCGTCGGAGCGATGTTTTCCTTGCAAGGTTGCCATTGGCTCATGCACGCTGGCCAGTGGGCGGTGATCCGTCGCCAACTTGGTCGTAGTCCGATGTTCTAGGCATCATTGAAAGTCTCATCGCCGATGAGGTGAGCGCTTCATCAAGTTTTGAGGCTGAGGGGAGCTGAAGTCTCAAGTCTTCGGCCGCGTGAACTCTTCCGGGATCAGCGACCCATTAACACTAGGCTGATGAGGCGCTCGTCTACCGCTCCGCGATCGAACCGAATGCCATCGCTTTTCGCCTAGTCGTTTTGCAATAATTTTGAAGGTCGCTCAGTTTCATAAGGGAGTCACAATGAACGCGTTGGAAACCGTGAATCGGTATGTGCTGGAAGCTGCGAAGACATTGAAGCTCGACGAGGCGCTGACTCGATTCTTGATGACGCCTGATCGGCAGTTGCGAGTCGAGATTCCGATGATTCGCGACAACGGCAAGTTGGAGGCCTTCATCGGATATCGGATTCAGCACAACGACTCACGTGGTCCATTCAAGGGGGGATTGAGATATCACCCGGATGTGACCGACTCGGAGGTCTGCGCGTTGGCCTCGTTGATGACTTGGAAAACGGCGATCGTCGATATCCCTTTTGGTGGCGCGAAGGGAGGAATTCAGGTTGATACGAAGCAACTTTCGTTGTTGGAACTCGAGCGGCTGACTCGGCGATTTACCGATGTGATCACCCCGATCATCGGCCCCAACATTGATATCCCCGCTCCCGATGTCGCGACGAACGAGCAGACGATGGCCTGGATCATGGATCAATACTCGCGGAGCCACGGTTACACGCCAGCTGTCGTGACTGGAAAGCCGGTGTCGCTCGGAGGCTCTGCGGGACGAGGTGCGGCGACGGGATTGGGTGTCGCGTTCTGCACTCGTGAAGCGTGTCGTACGTTTGGCATCGAGTTGAAAGGTGCTCGCGTCGCCATTCAGGGATTTGGAAAGGTTGGCTCGCATACAGCGATCTCGCTTCGCGATATGGGAGCCAAGATTGTTGCAATCAGCGACGTCTCTGGCGGTCGAGTCAATCAACAAGGGATTGATTTGAATGAGGCATTGGAGCTTCAAACGGCGAACGGCTCGATCCAAGGTTTGCATGGTGGCGATTCTGTTTCCAATGCCGACTTGCTCACGACTGACTGTGATGTGCTC
>CAIJTL010001592.1 GCA_903823545.1 uncultured Planctomycetaceae bacterium | reverse complement strand
TCGGTCAGTTCAATCGCGAGCTTTAATTCTGGAGAGTTCATATCGAGGAACCGAGAGAACCGCACGACCGCATTCAAGTGCGAGACGTCGATGTGATAGTTCCCTTCTTGGAACAACCAATCTCGACCGGCGATCCATTCACGGAGCGAATCGCACGGCGGAGCGAGTGCCATACGTCGTTGCACGTCACCTCGAACCGACTCCGTGAGGTCGTTGTAGAGGTGTTTGACCAAAATCGCCGCACAGCGTTTGCGGTCTTCGGCCGGGATGCGGCTCATTTGCTGTTCGAGCGACGTGATCGTGCTGCAGGTTCCGTGAGTTCGCAGCATCCATTCAACACCCTTCGCGGGATTGGCGCCATCGAACAACGCCACTTGAAGCAACTCCTCGGTTTCATCTCCGGGATCGCGACGTGAGGGCATTGCAGCGAGCGCTTTGGCGACGGGTTCTGGTTCCCGAATCGTGCGGAAGTAGAGCCACGCATTCGCAATTTGGCCTGCTTCCAAAAAGAGGTGCCCGACTTCGCGAGCCGTTTCGACATACGTCTTTTCAAACTCGGTCCGCTTTTCGGTCGGGACATCGTCGAGCGACGTTGGTCGCAAAAGAGGCAGCCCCATCTCGTGCTTCTTACGCATCAAAGTGGCGTCGAAGAGCTTGTGAAAATCTTTTTCCGCCCGCAGCGATTCGAGCAACTTGGCAAACACAGCGGCCGAACCAGCAGACTTGGCTTCGATCAATTGGGCGAATGAATCACTCATGGTGTGCAGTCAGTTTCGTGAGGCGGGATACGGACAAAATTGGGCCGTCAGTATGTTCCGAGACTTCGCGGAAAGAAAGCGAGCCGTTGCGGGATGCAGTCGCCGGTTCCACGACCGGCGCGAACCAGTTGATTTGAATCATTCGCCGCTCGGCCATTAACGCCAATGTGCTATGAAGTTCCGGACTTCGGGTTACTTCAATCGGAAAGTTGTTGCGTTCCCGTTCCTTCCGGCTATTTCGTTTCTACTTCAGTCAGCAGCCCGCTATCGACCAGCCATTCCGTGAGTCTTTCTGGCCAGCGAGCGGCGGCGCTGGGTTTGGCGTTGTGGCGATACCCGAAGCCGTGGCCGGAGTTTGCGAACAAGTGCAGCTCGGCGGGGACCTTTGCCGCTTTGTATTTGAGATAGAGGCTGGCCATTCCCTCGGAGATATCCGGTCGGTCGTTGATTCCGGCAGCGATGAAGGCTGGAGGCATCCCCGCTTCGACGGTGAATGTTCCCGAACTGCCGGGATAGATCAGAACTTGAAAGTCGGGACGGCAACTCTGCTGCTCGATGGCATCTGCCGAACTCTTTTGACCTGCGTCGTGTTTCATCGCCGCATAGGCCGCGAGTTCTCCACCCGCCGAGAAGCCGAGGATGCCGATTCGATCCGTCTTGATGTGCCACTCTGCTGCGCGACTGCGAACCATTCGCAAGGCCCGCCGAGTATCGGCCATCGCATGGTCTTGAATCGTGTAGGTGCTCCCCTTCTCGCGAGCGAGTCGGTACTTCAACACGAACGCCGCGATTCCTCGATCACGAAACCATTCGGCGAGCGCATAGCCTTCATGACCAAGGCACAGCTTCGAGTGGCCGCCTCCGGGGCAGATGATGATGGAGGTTCCCGTCGACTTGTCGGCCGCAGGGACATAAGGGGTGAGCGTCGGATTATGGACGTTGCCACAATTTTCGCCGACAAACTCTTCCGCTTCCTTTGCACGAGCTTCCGATCCCGGAGCACCATTGCTCCACAACGGAATCGCCGCTGGGACATCCTTCGGCAATTCCGCAAACGCCGTCGCCGAAGACAACAAGACAATCACAGCAACAAAACAAGACTTCATGACAGCTCCTGCGAGGTTGGAATGAGACTGTATTTTCGCCGTGACGATAGCAATTCCGACCATACTCTG
>CAIJTL010001591.1 GCA_903823545.1 uncultured Planctomycetaceae bacterium | reverse complement strand
TGCGGCATGGCTCATCGAACGGAGTCAGTATTGAGCGATTTCAATTCAACGAGACTCAGTGGGGGCAGATTCGCGAACTGCGAACAAAGTGGAACGTTCCTGTCGAGTCGCCAGTCATCGGTTTTGTCGGGCGACTGACTCGCGACAAAGGGATTCCCGAATTGTTTGCTGCGTTCGAACAATTGCTGAATGAATTTCCGGACGCTCATTTGATGTTGATTGGTGAGGCAGAACAGGGTGACCCGCTACCGGCAGACTTGTTAACCCGTCTGCAATTGCATCCGAACGTGACCATGACCGGGGCGATGAAAGACGTTGCTTTGTATTACGGTCTGTTCGATCTGTTTGCGTTTCCGTCGTATCGCGAAGGTTTTCCCAACGTCTTACTCGAGGCCGCTTCAAGCGGACTGCCGATCGTCGGTTTTAGAGCAACAGGGACGATCGATGCCGTGATCGACGGATCGACCGGGACACTGGTTGAAATCGGCGATGTCGCGGGACTTGCGAATGCCCTTATTCGCTATCTGCGAGAGCCCTTCGTTCGTAAACAGCACGGAGAAGCGGGCCGTCGTCGAGTCATTCGGGATTTCCGTCGCGAAGACATTTGGCAAGCATTAGTCGACAACTATCGAACTCTGCTTGATAAGAGACACCTGTCTGCACCACAGATTCAATCACAGCGCGAAACAAAAGCCGCTTAATTTTGAAAGACTTCAGGAAAGTGATCATGGCCTCGTTGCAGTGGCAATCTCTTCGGCATCCTTATCGAGCGTTTGGAAAAAGACTGCTCGACTTGTGTGTGTCGGTTCCGATTGCGGTCGTGTTGTCGCCTTTGTTTGCCGTCATTGCAGCGTTGGTCAAACTGACTTCGCGTGGTCCAGTCTTCTTTGTCCAAGAGCGATTGGGCTATCAGGGAACGACTTTTCGCGCTCTCAAGTTTCGGACGATGACCGATAAGTTGCGAACCGCCCATCAAGAAGTCTTCGGGAAAACCGACGAAGTGACCGCGATCGGTTATTGGTTGCGACGTTTTAAACTGGATGAATTACCGCAGCTCTTCAACATCGTTTTCGGCGACATGACGTTGGTCGGACCGCGTCCCGCGTTGCCAGCTCAATTGACTGAATACACGCCACTTGCGAAACGCCGCTTAGAAGTACGTCCCGGCATGACGGGGTTATCTCAAGTTCGCGGCAACATTCATCTGACTTGGCCCGAACGCTGGCAGTACGACGCGGAGTATGTCGACCGCCTGAGCTTCGCGATGGATGCGTGGATTATCGTGAGAACTGTCGCCGTCGTATTGCTTGGCGAAGAGCGTTATTTGCAGCGGCCAGAATCGTCACCGGTTGAGTCGCTCTCAAAAGCGGCATGACGCAAAACGATCGGACTACTCAACCACTTCGACGACAACGAAACTGTCCGCTCCATCTTCATCTCGATTGGAGGTTACAATGAGCGGTACGACATGCCGTCCCGGAGCGAGCTTCTCTGAAACGGCAATCGTTAGGTCAACGCGCGCGGAGCTACTCGCAGGGACGACAACCTCTTTGGACCACGCGGTGGCAACGTCACCGTGATCCAACTGAAGTCGCAGCGACTCCGCCTCCGTGAGTGGATTCTCAATGACGACACTCGCCTTCGCGGTTTCACCGGCTCGCACTTTGACAACGAGCGGCTCGACTTGAATGCGGCTCGGATGCCAGTCGCGTCGAAAACTACCGGACGGCGAAATCGAATCAGCAGCCTTGGCCGCAAGCTGTCCCCAACGAACTCTTCTCTGAAAATCTTCGGCGTTGAACTCAAACGCTCCACCGTGTTCTGCAAGGACCCATTCTGGTGCCGCATCCAACACGGCCTGAGCACTCTTGGCGTACAGATCGGGCCATCCTCGATTGCGCCCGGACCAACCTCCGCTTCCGGAGAATTGATCGGCATGAAAAAAGTTGTCTGCGGTAAAGAAGCCACGTCGTCCGTCGATCGTCGTGAGTAGTCCCATCGTGAAATAGGTCTGGCCGGGGAAGTGTCGCACGTCGAATGAGAAGTCACGCCAAACGACCGTTTCGCCGTTTTTCAACCAGCGATCAGTTCTGATAGAGCGTGCGTCGAGCCCGAATGCGGTTCGACCAAACGGCTCGGCGATCGGTCGAGCAATCTCATCGAGCGTCCACACCTGAAACGATTCCCGATTCGGCAATTGATGCAGTCCGACGTAATGGTCGTTGTGCGCGTGGCTAATCAGCACCACTTCGATCGGGCCCAATTGTTCGTCGCTCTGCAAGCGTCGGATTTGATCCGCGAGGTTAGCGCCAAACGGATCAAGCACAAGAAGCGAGCCACTCTCCGACCGAAGCACAAACGTGTTTCCGGTGAGATAGAGGTGCGGCGACAACTTTGTCCAAGGCTTCTCGCCCGCAGTCGCCACTTGATCCTTTGCGAGAAAATCGTACTTCGGCTCATTGCCCAATCGCTGTTTGCTGAATCGCTCGAAGCTTTTCAAAAAGCCAACTTCTTCCAGCGCAGATGCGGTTTCTTCGAGAGCGGCGGCTAAATCCTCTTTCATGACCGGGCCATGTTCTGGATAGAGCCGCAGAGGTTTGAGGTTGGCGATCTTCCGCAACGACTCGGCAGAAGCTTTCAGTCCAAGATCGGTCCAATGATCCCAATCCGTCGTGTACGGTGACCAGAGTTTGCCACGTGAGGCGATCGCGTCGCCGCAGAAAATGATCGGTGAATTCGACTCGATTCGCTTGGCTGCGGTCTGATTACGAGTCGCAGCGAACGAGATGTGATCGCGACTGTGTCCGGGAGTCCCAATGACTCTTAACGTCCAACTTCGCCACTCAATGACTTGTCCCTCTTCGAGCGAGCAATCGATCTCGTCGATTCCGCGTGCATGGACCAAGTAGGTGAAAGCATTAAAGGTTCGCTCCTTCAACGTCGGCTCTCGCCCAGGAGCCAATTCGGGCAAACATGCCTTCCAGAATCTGCCAACACCCTCCTTCGAGAGCCACTCAGCGGAGGCTTTTGCCGCTCGGACTTTGATCCCCGCTTTGATCATTTCGCTGGCAAGGGCACTCGTGTCGCGATGATGGTGCGTGAGCAAACAGCCTTCGATTCGCGTTAAGCCACGCGATTGCAACGCTCGCCAATCAACACTTCTGGCCGCACCAATCAGCATCGCCGCGTCGCCATCGACCAATGCGTATCCACTCGGAGAGCCGATCGACCGCAAGACGTTCGGCTCGACTTCTTGCCAAGTCGTTGTCTTATTCTCGCTCGTAAGCCCTCTTCTCGCTCGCCAAGTTACCAGCGAGAGAATCAGCACACACAGCATGGCGACCAATACTCGTCTCATTTTGAATCCTCAACTCGATGAACCTGCCTCACGCGAACGGCATCGACTACAACTTGCCGCACTATGCACACCATTCTTTTTGATATCGACGGCACTTTGATTCATTCCGGCGGTGCCGGACAAGCTGGGATCG
>CAIJTL010001590.1 GCA_903823545.1 uncultured Planctomycetaceae bacterium | reverse complement strand
TGCATAGGTCGAGCGACTTTTGAGCGATGTCAAAATAGGTCTCGATCTGCAACGGAGACAACGCCATCAGCGACCCGTTGTTGGCAAAGCCGTCTTTCGAGATTCCATCCGGCGGAAGCGAGTCCGTGAGGTCTTCTTGCAGCCCCAACAAATCTCGCAGAGTGTTTCGATACTGAGCCACCGTCAGACGTCGCACTGATCCATTCTTCGGAGTCGGTCGCGACCGAGCAGAGTTCACCCCCTGAGTGATCCAATCAACAAACAGCTTCCGATCATCCGCTGACATCTGCGGTTCATCAGCCGGTGGCATATTGCCATCCGTGACTTGCTGCAAAATCCCCTTCCAAAGCGGAAGTTGCTTCTCCTCAAACGCGGCGGTGAGCTGATCAACTCGAATGCCCGACTCCATGTTCTCGGCGTTGTGACATCGGGCGCAAAACTTTTGAAACAACGGCTGGATGCGCTCTTTGAAAACCACTTCATCCGGAATGCCCTTGGCAACTTTGGCCTGGTCAGCCACGTCCTGCCCAACAGAGTCCCGAAACGAAAGGTGAACAAGCAGCGTCAGCAATCCAAGCGCGACGCACCACTTTACGAGCGAGTAGGAATTGTCGTTTTTCATGCGCGATATATTGGAGATACCACGCGAACGAGGAAATGGATGCGAGCAACAAATTCTGGTCGTGTGCCAGCCGTAGGCTATTTCGAACTCCGACGAAATTGTCGCGTGGAACTATGCAGCGCGGGTTGTGGTGGTTCGCCAACCGGGGCATCAATTCGATGGCCTTTGGTCACTGCATGGTGCGTTGATTGTGAGAAGACTTCTTCGTCGGGAGGCACTGGTTCGGAAAACAGTCGGATCAGTTTCGGGCTGACAAACGCCAAGTTGGCAATGAGCATCGCCAAGCCGAACGTTGGCATACCTAACGCGGTAACGATTCCTAGATGCAACCCGATCGCTCCGAGCAAAATCAGCGGACGAGTCCAACGATTCCAAATCAGAAAGCAATACGACAACTCCCAAGCGACGGTTGCGTGAGTCAAAAAATTGACCAGCAACGGCCAATCGGCCATCCACGTCAGGTCCAGTGTTTGATATTCCTGATTGGCCACTCCGCCCCAAACCGCGAGCCCGGTCCACCATGTTTGGCCCTGTAACTTCGACAGTCCCGCGAAGAGATACATCACACAAAGCTGACATTGGATCAATCGCACGGCGATGTTCGCAGTGACCGACGGTTGATCGAGTAACCGCCCTGCCCTCTTCGCTCGCCACGCATCAACGGAGAATCGCGAACCGCTCGGCCCCAACATCAAGAACAACGACAGAAACCCGTTGACTTGATCAAGCCCATACAACGCCCCTGGCGTTCGATAGGCATACGAGACCGTGAAGATGAATGCCAACACAGAGACGACTCGCGTCCACAGTCCTATCGTCAGCAATGCGAACGTTGTCAAAGCCAACAGATGCACGGTCCACAGCGAGGCCGGAGTACGACACCACGACAAGAGACTCCAAGAATATCCGTCGCCAAACATTTGTTGGACGACTTCACGAGTCATCCAACTCTGCTCGCCGAAAAACGCTTCGAGGTCGATGGTCCAGACGGCGTGCGAATAGAACAACATTGTTCCGGCTAAAACTCGGATCAGGCACAACGTCGAAGGATCAACCGCCGAAAACCAAAAACGATTCCAATGATCGCTCGCCACCGATATCACACAGCGAACGTAATCGCTGACAAGATTCCCAAGCAGTCGCAATCGAGCGAGCATCGCTTACCGCCTTTCCGCCGCATTGGAACCGAGCGGTCGTTCGGCAAACAACTCAATCGCATCCAATCG
>CAIJTL010001589.1 GCA_903823545.1 uncultured Planctomycetaceae bacterium | reverse complement strand
TGCCGACAACGCAGGTCGATGCCATGCAGATGCCCGATCAGGCGATGTCGCTTCCTACCGCCAGCCCTTCGTTTGAGTTTCCGGCAATTGGTTCGCTGCCGTTGGCTGGTTCATTGCCATCGGTCGGTTCATTGCCGTCACTGCCTTCGGGCTTCACCGAAATGCCGGCTGGCAGCGATTTCACTCTGCCCGTTTCGACCTCTCCGAAACAGGCTGACGGCTTACAGGCGTTCGTCCAAAAGATTCGATCGACTCACGGTCATTCTCAGAACGGCCTTTGTGCCGATGCGCCAGAGCAAAGTTTTCTGCATCGCCTCTTGGCAGGCAACCTGACTCCGGCAACCGGCGCGAGACCATTTGATGTCGCTTCGGTGCGAAAGGATTTCCCGGCACTGCATCAGCAGGTGCATGGCAAACCGCTTGTTTGGCTCGACAATGCCGCGACAACTCACAAGCCAAAGAGCGTGATCGACTCGGTGTCGAACTACTACTCGAAAGACAACTCCAACATCCATCGGGGAGCACACACGCTCGCCGCCCGCTCAACGGATGCCTACGAGCAAGCTCGCGAGAAAGTCCAACGCTTCATCGGAGCGTCGTCCGCCAAGGACATCATCTTTGTCCGAGGAACAACCGAGGCAGTTAATTTGGTCGCGCAGACATACGGCCGTAAGTTCCTGCAACCCGGCGATGAGATCGTTCTTTCGACCCTCGAACACCACGCGAACATCGTCCCGTGGCAAATGGTCGCCAAGGAAAAGGGAGCGGTCATTCGAGTCATCCCGGTCAACGATCGTGGCGAAGTGATGCTGGAAGAGTACCAAGCGTTGCTCGGCCCGCGGACGAAACTCGTTTCGCTGGCTCATGCCTCAAATGCGCTCGGCACGATTCTGCCAATCGCCGAGATGACTCAGATGGCAAAGCGATACAACGCTCGAGTGTTGATTGACGGAGCACAATCGGTTGCCCATTTGCCGGTCAACGTGCAGCAACTCGACCTCGACTTCTTCGTCTTCTCTGGCCACAAGATCTTCGGCCCGACCGGAATTGGTGTCGTCTATGCCAAGCAAGAATTGCAAGAGATCATGCCCCCGTGGCAAGGGGGCGGCAACATGATCCGCAGCGTCACCTTCGAGGAGACGACCTACAGCGATCCACCGGCGAAGTTTGAAGCGGGGACTCCTAACATTGCAGACGCAGTCGGGCTTGGTGCGGCACTCGATTACGTTAATCGTTTGGGGTTGGCGAACATCGGCAAGTATGAGCACGAACTTTTGTTGTACGGGACCGAAAAGCTTTCGCAAATCAACGGCCTGCGACTGATCGGTACCGCACGCGACAAAGTCGGTGTGCTCTCTTTCGTGCTTGCCAATCGTAGGACTGAAGACGTTGGTCGAATGCTCGATCTGGAGGGCATCGCCGTTCGCGCAGGACATCACTGTGCCCAACCGTCACTCCGACGCTTCGGTTTGGAGGCGACAGTGCGACCGTCACTTTCGCTGTACAACACGAAGGATGACCTCGACCGATTGGCCGACGCGATTCGGCGCATCCAACGGACGTAGCTTGGGACTCCGTCCCGAGGCTTCTTTCAACACACGACAGACGCTCTTTGCGTGTCGCTCGTGAAGACGGTCGGGATGGAATCCCAACCTACGACCTCGCGCATGAGCCGCCCGCTGCGCTACGATTTTGATTCCACGGCATCTTGGCAAGCATCAGGCCCATGCCGCATGTGTCTGTGATGCCGGCGAAGACGAGGCCAGCTCCGACAAAGGCCGCGAGTCCGAGAAAGTAGTGATGATAGAACGTGCCGAGTCCGACGCCGGTCAGCACGAGTGAACCAGCCGCGATGCGCACCTGACGTTCGAGTGACATGACCTTCTTGCCGCGAGTGACCGGCATGCCTTGAGCTTCACATGCCTGCGTACCGCCATCGACGTTGATGACGTCGGTGAAGCCGGCCGCGATGAACTTCTCGCAGGCTTGGCGACCTCGGCTGCCGGAGTGGCAAATGATGTAGAGCGGCTTAGTCGTGCCAGTCTTCCGCTTGCTGACGATGTCATTGGGATTGACCTGATTCAG
>CAIJTL010001588.1 GCA_903823545.1 uncultured Planctomycetaceae bacterium | reverse complement strand
TATTCGGACAAGAGGGCACCTGTCGTCGGAGTTGCTCGAACGAGCCGATGAGTGCCTGCGAGCTGCGCTTGAGTTGGAGTGATCGCGCCAATCGTTCGCCCGATGCTTCCTCCGTTGCTATGTTGCCGACGCGTCACTGAAGTTGAAGAGCGCGTTCGCCAACGGAAGAGATTCAGCCCATGTTGTCCGCCACTGATCAACCGAAACAAAACTCTGGAATGCTTCCTCCATTCGAGACGGCCGAGCTTCCGGAGCCGTTGCCGTTTTCGATACGCAACATGTTTAAGGTGATCGGGCCGGGAGCGATCTTGTTGGCGGCTTCGATCGGTGGTGGCGAATGGTTGGTCGGGCCGGCGACGGTGATCAAGTACGGGGCGGGGGTGTTGTGGATCGCGACAGTGGCGATCGTGTTGCAAGCGATCTTCAATCTAGAAGCGATTCGCTACACGCTTTACACGGGCGAACCGGCGATCAGCGGCATCATGAGGCTGCGTCCGGGGTGTCGCTTTTGGGGTGGAGCGTATGTGTTGCTGACGGCATTTCAGCTCGGCGTTCCGGCGTTGGCTCCGATGTGTGCGACGACGATTTTCTCAGCATTCGCGGGGCGGATGCCAGGAGATGTCGATGCGACGACGGGACTCAGCCCGGATGCTCAAGTGCTGATGTGGGTCACTTACGGAGTCATTTTAGTAACGCTGCTGATTCTGATGTTCGGCGGCACGATTGAGCGAATGCTGGAATGGGCCTCGTGGGGAATGATCGCTTACATCTTCGTGTTTCTGATCGGCGTCAATGTTTGGTTTGTGCCGCTGGAGATTTGGAAAAGCACATTGGCCGGGTTCTTCAGCTTCGGAACTTGGCCAGAGAATTTTGAACCGACGCTCATGGCCGCATTTGCTGCAACGGCAGGATCAGGCGGCATCGGAAACCTCGCGATTTCGAATTGGGTGCGTGACAAAGGCTTTGGCATGGGATCCGTCGTGGGTGCAATTCCGAGCGCCGTCGGTGCGAAGGAGATTCGGCTTTCGCACGTAGGCAAAGTCTTCGTGATCACGTCGGACAATTTGCGTCGTTGGCGAGTTTGGTGGCGATACGTCGTGCTCGACCAGATTTGGTTGTGGGCACTCGGCTGCGCGATGGGGATGTTTCTGAACGTCAACTTGGCGCGAGCGATCATTCCTCACGGGACTGATCTCGGAAGAATCGGTGCGGGTGCATTTCAGGCAAGATACCTGGCTGACCATTATTGGTCGGGCCTGTGGATGTTGGGTCTACTCAATGGCTTTTGGATTTTATTTTCGACACAGTTGGGGAACACGGACGTTTTAGTTCGCACCATCACCGACACACTTTGGACCGCGAGTAGCAGAGTCCGTTCGTGGCGCGACGGGCAGATCGCTCGCATCTATTACGGATTGCTGTTTCTCTTCACCGCGTGGGGCTTGATCGCCGTGCATCTCGGGACGGCGATGCAACTTTTCCAATACCTTGGAACGATGGCGGGAGTGGTGATGTCGGTCGCGTCGATTCAACTTTATTTGGTCAACACTCGACTGCTTCCGCCAGAACTTCAACCGAGCTGGTGGCGCAAGGGAGCATTGTTGATCTGTGCGGCTTGCTACGCGACGACGTCGGCATTCGCCATTGGAGCACTCGTTAAGAAGCTGCTGGCGTGAGAAGGAAATCCCGTGACTGAACCACTCGTCTCGCTCAATGGCCAGTTGATTCCCGCCTCGCAAGCGAGTTTGAACATTTACGATGCGGGAGTTGTTTTCGGTGCGACAGTCACCGAGATGACTCGGACGTTTCGGCATCTGCCGTTTCGTTTAGAGGATCACGTCGCGAGGTTGTTTCGTGCCTTGAACGCCACGCGAATGGACATCGGGATGTCGCCCGCCAAACTCACGGCGACATCGCGCGATTTGCTCGCTCATAACACAGCGCTGATCCCGGCAGACGATGAGCTTGGATTGATACAGTTCGTTACGGCGGGCGAGTACGGCTCGTATGTGGCTTCGCGTGACATCAGCGTGCGGAGTGGTCCGACCGTCTGCATCCACACATTTCCGTTGCCGTTTGCCTTGTGGGCCAAACGCATGCAGTCCGGTGCTCACGTCGTCACGCCGACGATTCGGCATGTCCCGCCGCAGTGTTATGACCCATCAACAAAAAATCGCAGCCGCATGCACTATTTTCTGGCGGATCAAGAAGCGAGGCAGAGTGATCCGCGAGCGATTGCTTTGCTGCTCGATCTGGAGGGCAACATCACTGAAACGAGCGGCGCAAATTTCTTGATTGTTGAGCGTGGGACGATCGTGTCGCCAACAGAGCGGAACACGCTGCCGGGAATCAGCCGTGCGACGGCCATTGAATTAGCCGCTCGACTTGGCATTCCATTCGTCGAACGGGACTTTCAACCGGAGGCCGTGCTGAATGCCGACGAGGCGTTCTTGTGTGGTACGTCAATCTGCCTCTGCCCGGTCACAAAAGTTAACGGTCAAACCATCGGCGATGGGCAATCGGGAACCGTCTATCGCCGCTTGATGACAGCTTGGAGCGACATGGTCGGCGTTGATATCGCTGGCCAGTTCCTCGCGCGGCTGTGAGCGGCGAATTGACGCTTATGATTCACGCGGCTGGCGTGCGAGAGCTACGACGCCGTTGTGGCCGGTCTCTGACCGAGCCACTTTGCGTTGACCGAAGGTCTCCGCGCATATCAACGGCACCACGATGTCCGTCTTCAGGACCACTTAGCGTTCGGGGAGACCTGCGGTCGGGAGTTTGTGGCTCGGTCGGAGACCGGCCACAACAGAGAAAGCTACGACTTGGATTCCAGGTTGGCCTTTGAAACTCGGATCATGTTGAGGCCGAGAATCTTTTGGATGTCATCGTCGGAGTAACCACGTTGGACGAGGCCGACAGTGAAGAGCGGCCAATTGGTCCAAGCGAGTGATTTGGAATTCGGATAACGCTTGGCGTCTTCGGCTGGTGGCAGAAAAGCGTCGTCGGGCCAGAGGGCTTCATAACGCGTGCGACGTTTCGGACGTGCCGGAACTTTCTTCATTTCAACGGCATCATTGCGCGAGCGATATCCGATGTCGGTTCCGATACCGACATGATTGATGCCAAACTTCTTGACGACGTAATCGATGTGGTCGAGTAGAGCCACAATGTCGCCAGTGCGACCGAGGAAGTGTGGGATCGCACAAATGCCGACAAGTCCTCCACCGTCAACGATTGCTTGGATCACTTCGTCCGGCTTCGCTCGGATGTGATGTTGCAGCGCGGCGCACGTCGTGTGGCTGGCGACCATTGGCTTCGTGGACGCTTTAGCCGACTCCAAACTGGTTCGCCATCCGCTGTGAGCCACATCAACGATGACACCGACTCGATTCATCTCGGCAATCGCCGCACGGCCAAGATCACTGAGACCACCGTTCGCCGTTTCAGCGCAGCCATCACCGAGCACATTTCGACGGTTGTAGGTCACGTGCATCATGCGAATGCCGAGTTCGTAGAAAACACGAACGTAACGAAGCTCGTCCTGTACGGTGACCGCCTCGCCGACGATTGGGACTCCGTTACCCGTGAAGTAGAGGCATCGTCGTCCTTGTTGTTTGGCGGTGACGATGTCATCCGGCGTGACCGCTTTACTGACGATCTCTCGCAGATGATCGGTCGCGTATGTGAATCGCGACAATCGTTTCAGCAATCTCAAAGGAGCAGATCCTTCTTCGCCTGCATTTTGAAAGACGCAAGTGACTCCCGACGCTTCCCAAGCTTGCAGGTACTCCGATCGCTCGGCGGCTTCGGTGACGTACCGCGTCATCCGCATATCTTCTTCGAGGTCTTGTAGCTCAACGTCCGAAGCACCTGCTCGCACGGCATCAGCCAAGCGATCGCCGTCGACCGCCGCGTTTGGCGAGAAGCCATAAACATCAAAGACCACAGACTTCGCATGCAGAGCTAAGCCATGCTCCAAATCGCGAGAACTCGGCTTCAGCACGCTCATCCCCAGCGCCCGTGCTTGCTCGATCACTTCATTCGGCTGCGATTGAAAACCACAGGTGATGTTCGCTCGATTGAGCAACATGCACGAAGCCCCGGCACTCGCCAGAAACTGGCGACGAGAGAAGGAGGTGATGGTCATTCTCCGATTTCCTCTCGGGCGGCTTTAGCCGCCTATTCTTCGGTCGTCCCCTTTTTTACGAGGGTGACTTGATTCCCCTTGTCGTTGAAGCTGATTTCATCCATGAACGATCGCATCAACAGGATTCCGCGTCCGCTCGGCTTTTCAAGGTTTTCCAGATCACAGGGATCTGGCAACTTTGAGGGATCAAAGCCTGGGCCTTCGTCACGAATAACGTAACGGGCCTCGTCGCGAGAAAGACTCACGTCAACGAAGAGCCGACGGTGAAGATACGGTTCTTCGTGACAACGTTGGCGAGCGGTCTCTTCAAAGAGATTCGGATCACTCTCTTTGAGGTCGGAACTGACTTCGAGATTGCCGTGATAGAGCGCGTTGAGCATGGCCTCTTCGACGGCAATGCCAACTCGCAAGCGATCCACTTCATCGGCCAGTCGAACACAACGTGAGGTGTGTTGCAAATACTTACAGAGCGAGTGGACCATACTGAGGTCATTATTGAGCACGAATGAAAATTCATTGCGCGTCATGCGGTGCATCAGACGTGACTGCGTGCGGTTTTCGTCCGACGAGTCGATGACTTGATGCACGATTTCCAACAATTCTTGCGGTAGGCGACGTTTCGCGACGTAACTGGCTGCTCCCTTTTCGAGTGCCTGTACTGCAATCTCTTCGCTGCCTCGAGCGGTCATCAGGATGACGGGAGTGAGTGGGAAATCGGCTCGCACAGTTTCGACGAGTTGCAACCCGTCCATTTCATCCATTTGCAAGTCGGTAAGGACCAAGTCAACGGCATGCTGCTTGAGCATGTCAATCGCATCGCGACCGTTCGTTGCCAACAAAAGTTGAAAGCCGCCATCCTTTTCTAAAAGGCCCGATGCCAAGCGTCGGTCGACTGCGGAATCATCAACGATCAGAACGGTGTGCTGGGAGGGACGCATCGCTCAATGGCCTTTGGGGTGCTTCAGTGACTTTTAAGAAAGTGACGAACGTCAGCGAAGCCATTCTCAAGCTCCGCACTGAACTTTGCAAACAACCGGAGGCATTCTTCAGAATCTCCAGCCTTGCAGGCAGTCTGCACAGATTTGGCCGACTCAAGGATTTCCCCCTCAAACAGCCGTAAGGCTGCTTGTAAGGTGTGCGAACATTTCGCCATCGTGAGCCAGTCACCTTGCGAAGCGGCAACTCGCATTCGATCGAGCAACATCGGCCCTTCTTCGAGAAAAGCGTCCATCACGGAGCCCAGCAGCTCTCGATCATCTCCCACCAAACTCATCGCCTTTTCCCAATTCAGCGGCTGAAACACTGTGGTTTGAGCCCCTTCCGGTGGTTCCGATTTCATCGATTGTACAGCCACCCAATTTGTAACGATGTTGCCCGGCGACTCAGAACTTTGGCCGCCGATGTTCGCCTCCTTTGTCGACAGATTGGTTTGCGGCGCCGCTCCAAAGACTGTTTCACGCAAGACCGAGACGAGTTCATGCTGACGAATCGGCTTCGCAACGTAACCGTCCATGCCATTAGCGAGGCACTGCTCGCGGTCGCCTTTCATGGCATGAGCGGTCATGGCAACGATCGGCGTGCGCTTGCCGAGAGTTTGCTCCCGCTCACGAATTGCCGCAGTGGCTTCGAAGCCGTCCATTTCCGGCATTTGCACGTCCATCAAAACGACATCGAACGGTTTTGAATCCGGTGGATTCGACCACAGCAGCAACGCTTCTTGGCCGTTATTAGCCACGGTGACATTGTGGCCCCACTTACTCAGCAGGCCGACTGCGAGTTTTTGATTCGGCACGCTGTCCTCGGCCAACAAAATGTGGAGCGAGGGAAGCTCGCTGAGGCCGGACAGAGACGCCTGACGGCTGGGATGATCTTCGGGCGCGTTGACACCTAACGTTGTCACTAACGCGTTGAATAATTCCGATTGCTTGATCGGCTTGAAGAGGTACGAAGAAATGCCAAGCTGCTGGCTCTTGGCGAGATCACCTTGTCGATCGCCAGAGGTCAACATCAGGATCAAAGTACGAGCGATCCTCGGTTCCTGGCGAATCGCATCGGCCAACATGAAGCCGTCCGCATCCGGCATATGCAGATCAGCTAAGACGATCGCAAACGGTTCGTTCGCCTGTTCCGCTTCTCGCATGAGTGTCAGTGCTTGCTTCGCACTGGATGCACAAGTTGGAATCAATCCCCAATTGCGAAGCATCTCTTCCAGGATGAGTCGATTCGTTTTGTTGTCATCCACGATCAACGCCCGCGTTCCATACATCACGACGGATCGCACTGCGTCTGATTCAGTGGTTGTTGAAGCAATCGCGAAGGTCACGTTGAAGGAAAACGTGCTGCCAATACCGACTTGGCTTTCCACCCAAATTCGGCCACCCATCAATTCAACGAGTCGCTTGGAAATTGCCAAGCCAAGTCCTGTACCACCGTAACGCCGCGTCGTCGATGTGTCCGCTTGCTCGAATGCCTGGAAGATTAAGGCTCGCTTTTCTTCTGCGATGCCGATGCCCGTATCACGCACGGCGAAGTTCAACGCGATCGTCGGCGTTGTTGCTGTGCCGTTGGCTGACGTTATTGAATCACTGATCGCCGCGCGTTGGACTTCAAGCACAACTTCGCCGTGAGGCGTGAACTTAATCGCGTTGCCAACCAAATTGACAATGATCTGTCGCAGGCGACCAGCATCACCGATGACCGAATCGGGAATATCCGCGGCG
>CAIJTL010001587.1 GCA_903823545.1 uncultured Planctomycetaceae bacterium | reverse complement strand
GGCAGATAAAGGTTGTCAGAGAAGTCTTGGCTTTTGACTTTCCCCTTCATGTTGTCGATATCGGAGCGCGGAGCAACGACACCGACGACACGGTAGAAGTCAGCAACGACTCGAACTGATTTCCCAAGAGGGTCTTCGTGCTTGAAGAGTTGCTGAGCGACCTCTTGAGCGAGTACGCAAACCTTGGCTTTGTTCTCATTATCGGCGTCGGTAATGAAGCGGCCCCGAGTGATTCGGAGCTGGAACAGTTCGCGATACTCCGGGGTGCAGGCATTGATCTCACCTCGCGAAAGATAGCCGCGATGCCGGAACTCAACGCCGTTTCGTCGAGCGAAGCCAACCACTGATTCAACGGACGGAATCGTCTTGAGGACCGGCTCGTCCTCTTCGGTGAGCCCGTAGGTATAGACACGCCCCTTAGTTTGTTCGTTGGGTGGCCGTGTTGTTGTTACGAGAATGTTCTTCGCGCCGAGTTCAGCGATCTGCTGCTGGGCTTTTGCTGCAATTCCTTCGCCGATGGCAAGCAGCCAAATCACACTTGCGACACCGATAAAAATGCCGAGCACGGTCAACAGGGAACGGAGCGGGTGGAGTAGCAGACTCTTGATTCCAACACCGACATCACGGAGCCGAAACACCACACTGCGAAGAAACGCACGCCGTTTTGTAGCGGTCTTAGCGGAAGGGGTTACTACTGGCTCCATTTGTTGCGATGCGGGTTCGCTGACGCGAGTATCGGATTCGATCACTCCATCACGTAAGCGAATGATTCGACGTGCTCGTTGCGCGACATCGTCTTCGTGCGTCACCATGACGATTGTCGTGCCAGCCGCGTTGAGCTTGTCGAACAGCTCGAGAATTTCGCCAGTAGTCACCGAATCGAGATTACCTGTCGCTTCGTCGGCCAGAATGAATCGCGGCTGATTGACGAGGCTGCGAGCAATTCCCGCGCGTTGCTGCTGTCCACCGGAAAGCTGCGGCGGGCGATGATCGAGACGATGGTTGAGTCCGACTGTTTGTGCGAGCTCACGGCAGCGAGTCCGATCATCGAGCGTCACTCCACCTCGATAGGCGAGAGGGGCTTCGATGTTTTCTAAAACCGATAATTGCTGAATCAGATTGTATGCCTGAAACACAAACCCGATCCGCTCCGCACGAATTGCGGACAATTCGTCATCGTTCAAATGAGCGACGTTTTGATCGCCGATGAGGTAATCGCCGTTGGTCGGCTGGTCGAGACAACCGAGCAGATTCAGCAAAGTGCTCTTACCAGAACCCGACGGTCCCATGATCGCGACGTAATCACCTTCTGGAACATCAAACGTGATCCCTCGAAGGACACGAACCGTTTCACCGCCGAGGAAATAATCTTTGCAAAGCTGGTTGAGTTTGAGCGCGGATGAAGGCCGCCGACCAGTGGACGCACCGCTCTTCGCATTCATCGTGGCGGTCACACTCATAACAGAGCTTGTCCTCTCTGAAACATGGCGAGATCTGCTGCAACCGCCCTGTCGATTTCTTGACCATGAGATCCATGCGTGTCCCGCCAACAAAAAGCCGGCGGCAGCAAATCTCAGAATCAGGGGCCAGACACTATTTTGTTTTCGTGGAATTCACGGCAGTCACGCTGAGATCGGACGTCTTTGCGAGCGAAGCGGTCGGCTTGGATTCGATCGTTGCAGCGGAGACCGGAGGTGTTGTCAGTTTCAATTCAGGCAGATTCAGCTTGTCTTTAATCTCAGCGTGATTGAGCACAATCTTTTGACCCACTTCCAACCCCTCACGAATGGTGATGCTGGCATCGTTCGCGTGGCCTACTTTAATTTCACGAGTCTCGAACGAGCCGTCTTCGTGAGGG
>CAIJTL010001586.1 GCA_903823545.1 uncultured Planctomycetaceae bacterium | reverse complement strand
CTTCCTGGAAACGGTCTAGACCCAGTTTTCAAGTCGCGCTACATTCCCGCCCCTTTCAAAGTCCGCTTTACGACGCCACGAGACACGATTTGTTTTGTCCCGAACCGCGTCACATCTCACCACTCGGTCGAATGGAGTCTGCCGTGGTCAACCTCACCCGTTTGCTTGGGATTGGTTGTCTGTTTGTCTTGTTCTGCCAAGCCGCATCGTCAGCTTCTGCTGGTGAGATCGAAGCGGTGAAGGGTAAGAAGTACGAACTCACCAAACAGCACGGCCCGTGGATGATCATGGTCGTCAGCCTGGCAGAGCCGCCGCCGGAATACCGAGCGGATGGTCCTGGTCCCAACGAAGCTGCGGCGGACTTAGTCTACGAATTGCGCAAGAAGGGAATCCCTGCTTATGTCTTCGAGCAGAAGGAGTCGAAGGAGTCTCTCAGCACCTTCGATCGCAACGGCAAGACTGTGCGACGTGGTGTGAAGACCAAAGACAATCGCATTTGTGTTGTCGCCGGAAATTACCCAACGGCTGACGACAAAGTGGCACAGAAGACCTTGGCTTACATCAAGGGCTTCAACCCAAAATCATTTGCCGATCACGCCGTCTTTCGCTCGACACCAGGCCGACCCGGACCAATGAGCGGTGCCTTCCTGACGACCAACCCCATGTTGTCTGCGAATGAAATCGCACAACACAAAATGGACCCGTTGTTGGTGAGCATTAATCGGGATCGGAAGTATTCGTTGCTGAACAACAAGGGAAAGAACACGCTGGTTGTCGCATCGTTTTACGGGCGATCCAAGCTGATGAACCAACCTGGCGGATTGAAAGAGGATGACGACCGCCTCGGCAAGGCGCTCGATGATGCTGGACGCGATGCCGAGGTTCTCTGCCAAGCACTTCGTGAAACCCAACTGCACCACGAGCGATCGCATGACGCCTACGTTTGGCATGAACGAGATCGGTCGGTGGTTTGCGTGGGCTCATTCACGTCGGATCGTGACCCGTCGATTCAAACGACGTTTCAATCCTTTGCCGAACATCGTCAAGTTCACCCGGTGACCAAAGTCGAAACGATGATGCCACAATCGTTGTTGGTTCCGGAACTCGAAAAGAAGAACTGGATCATCCCCAAATTGCCGACCTCCCTCACCGGCAAGAAGCCGATCAACCCTTTGCCGAAGTATACGTTCGCGTTCAATCCCAAGCCGCAATTGATGCTCGTGCCAACAACCAGCAATCAAGCAACTGGCAAGAACGAACTCTCGATGCGAACCGCGAAGTGATGTGAAAGTAGACTCGCCCTCAATCGAACAACGCTCACACACCCCGTCGAGCTTGTCTCGGTGGGGTGATGACAATCACGAAGTTGATCCTCAAGCTTTGGAACAGCACGATGTCCGTCGAGCCACCTGCCGATTCAGCGTCATCGACTGATTCCAACGCCCGCCCCGAGCTGCTTCGTGTTCTTGGCTTGGGAATTGCGATTGCCATGGTCGTTGGCAACACGATTGGTTCGGGAATTTTTCGTAAGCCTGGTACGATCGCAGCCGACGCCGGGTCATTTCCGTTGATCATCGCTGGCTGGATCGGTGGTGGCCTAGTCTGCCTAGCAGGTGCACTGTGCTTTGCGGAACTGGGCGCGATGCTGCCCCGAGCCGGTGGGATGTTCGTCTATCTGAAGGAGGCGTACGGTCGCCCGGTCGCCTTTGTCTTTGGATGGTGCGAATTCTTCTTTGGCACCCCCGCGTCTTGCGGAGCGTTGTCGATCATG
>CAIJTL010001585.1 GCA_903823545.1 uncultured Planctomycetaceae bacterium | reverse complement strand
GCGGAGATGGCCGTCTGCTGGCGGCTTTGCAGCACATGGGCCAGGCCCTTGAGGGTCTGGGTGGTGGCGTACGGCCACGATTGGCCGCTCCACCAGCAGCACGAATTCTTCAACAGGAACATCGGATCTTTCCGCTCGACCGTCGAGGGTCCAAAGTCGGAATAAAAGCCGTCGCGATCCATCAGCTTGGACCACGCTACGTCATAACCCTGGCCGCGATCGATCATGTTGAACTGCCACGGCACGTAGCCGATCAACTCGCGACCGTGCGAGTCACCCGCGAACTGGCCGTCTTCGTACGTCTTCGTCAGCGCCTTGATCTTGTGTCCGTCTCGCTCCTCGTCGTTCTTGTAGACGGGGAAAAAGAATTGTCGTTTGTCGTCCCACAGCAGTTTTAGCATCGTCGTCTTGAGCGATTCGGCTTTTGTCTCGAATCGCTTGGCGATGTCGTCCTTCCCCGCCAGCCGCGCGAGTTTCGCAATCGCGACCGCATCGGCCCACATGTAGGCATTGAACGACGGTCGGTAGCTCGGAGCACCGCGCAGGATGTCCTTGGTTTGGCGGCTGTTGATGTTGAACTCCATGCCGTCGTCGTGGCCGGTCTGCCAGAAGAGTCCGACTTCTTTGACGAAGTGCCGCTGCTCCCAACCTTCGTAGTTCTTGACGAGGTCCGGCAGCAGGTCGATCGCGAACGCATCGTCGCGATGGACCTGATTCACCGCCCACGCGCTATCGGCCAGCCACGTCGAATAGTTTCGTGGCTGAGCCCCCGGCGTGCGGAACCAGTACTTCAAATAATCACGAGCAATCCTCGGTTGCCGCAGCCACCGAGCCTCATAAAGCTGATGCCCCGCCGGGCAACTGATGGCTCCGTAAGCTCCCGACCAAAACGGCCGGTCGATGAACTCGGTGAACGAGTAGCCGCTGTTCGGTGAGCCGTAAGTCAGATGCTTCGTCAGCAGTTCCCAGCGGTAATAATAAGTCATCGTGATTTCGGCATCGGGACACTCAAAGAACGGAATCTGCTCGGCATACCAATCCCAGTCGCGGTTGTCCCAGAAGCTTTGTGCCTCAAGCTGCTTCTGTTTGTCGAGTATCTGCGCCGACGCCTCGCGAGTGTCAGCCGATACTGCCACGAGTAAGATGGCAAACACAATTCGAATGATGGTCATGTTGGTTCTCATCTGCTTCACAGAAATTGGTCGCGCTGCTAAGTTTCGAAATATGTATCAGTGGGATTGAGTCTGCGGATGGAGTTGGCGAGATTCTCGGTATCAACTCAAGATTTCCGAGACCACGCGGCCATGCACGTCGGTCAAACGGAAATCGCGGCCGCCGTAGCGATAGGTCAGTTGCTCGTGATCGAGGCCGAGCAAGTGCAATAGCGTGGCGTGCAGGTCGTGGATGTGGACTTTGCCTGTGACTGCTTCGTAGCCGTGATCGTCGGTGGCTCCGTGCGCGAACCCGCCGCGTGTGCCGCCGCCGGCCAGCCACATCGAATAGCCCTTGTTGTTGTGGCCGCGACCGTCGGTGGTCGGGTCGTCGGGAGTGCGGCCGAACTCACCACCCCAGATC
>CAIJTL010001584.1 GCA_903823545.1 uncultured Planctomycetaceae bacterium | reverse complement strand
GCTGCGGCTGTCAGCAACATACAACAGCGTTTGGTCCGGCGAGCAGCAGAGGCCGTTGGCGAACTTCAGCCCGGTATCGACGATCTTCTTTTCACCCTTGGGCGACACGTACCAAATCTTGCTGTCGTTCGGAGTCGTGAACGGAGCGGTCGCGAACAGGCTGCCGTCATGACGCACGACGAGATCGTTCCCTTTGAACCCGTCCGCGAAGACCGTCGATTTCCCGTGCGCGTCCCATGCGAGGACTTGTTCGGTCGCGCCGGCGTTCGCATAGAGCCGTCCGTCCGGGCCGAACGCTTGACCGTCACCACGTTGCGAATCGGCGAGGAACTCAGTCACCTTGCCATCGAGCCCCACCTTGTACGTCTTGCTGTTGCCGACATCGTTGTAGAAGACCTCACCCTTCGCATTGACCGCTGGCCCTTCGGTGAATTTGTAGCCTTCGCCGATCAGCTTCCACTCCTCGCCGGGAATCAGAATCTCCTGAATCTGCGGTGAGCCTTTTCCCGCGGCAACCGGCTTCGGCCAATCTTTCCACAACCAACGCATCACGTCTGGGAAAATCTCGGTCGCGTGCTGACCGCTGTGGCCTCCTTCGCCCCAGTTGTGCTCCACTTCATAGCCCGCGAAGACGAGCGACCGTTCCATCGCCAGGTTGGCCATCCACCAATCGCCGCCGTAGATGTTGAGATCCTTGCTGCCGTCTTCCAGAAAAATGCGGATTGGCTTTGGCTCGTACTTGCGGATCAGCGTCGAGTAATTGTGCCCGCCTCGCAAACCGACATACGTGCCGATCGCGCTAAAGACGCGCTGAAACGAATCGGGCCGCTCCCA
This sequence comes from uncultured Planctomycetaceae bacterium, assembly GCA_903823545.1. Lineage (GTDB taxonomy): Bacteria > Planctomycetota > Planctomycetia > Planctomycetales > Planctomycetaceae > SXKJ01. The sequence continues at coordinate 721 of CAIJTL010001584.1, read as the reverse complement.
CGCCGCTGTGAAGGCACAGATCGCTCCGCTGCTCGCTCCGCCGATCGCACGATCGTTGCCGTTCTTGGACAGCTTGATCGCTCGCCCGTCGGCGGTCTTCAGCTTCTCGACTTCCGGCAACAGTTCGTCGATCAGAAATCGAGCGTACGCGTCGCCGAGTCCGTCGTACTCGTAACTGCGATTGAACCGATCGAGTGCGTGTTCCGAGTTCGCCTTCACACGACCGTGCATCACAAAGACACCGATCGTGACCGGCATCTCTTTCTTGTGAATCAGATCGTCAAACACCTCCGGAGCTTTGTACTGCACTCCGTCTTGATTCACGTACAAGCACGCCGGTTTCTCAGGGTCGTATTGCTTGGGAACATAGACCCAAAACTCACGTGTCGTGCCAGGAAAAATCTTCGATTGCTCGAACGTGTGCTTCGTAACCTCACCTTTCGGAACCGCCGCATCTTGAGCACCAGCGGGCGCGGCAATGAGGCCGCACGCCAACAAACACGAGGCAACAAACCGAGACGCAAATCGCTGCATGAATCAATTCCTTATTGAGGAGGTGAGGTAACGTGAGAAAAGAAGATTGCGACTGCACTTAGCAGTCATCGCCGATGATGGTGGTTGTCATTATGAGTCCGCTTGCTGTCTGGAGAATTGCTGTTCGATGAGTTGCCGCAGTGCGGTCACTTCCGCTTCTAATGCGTGAACTCGTCGCAGGATCTCG
>CAIJTL010001583.1 GCA_903823545.1 uncultured Planctomycetaceae bacterium | reverse complement strand
CGCATTTGGTACGCTGGGTTCCGTTGGTGTTGGCACTGGAGTGGGGAGAGTCGCATCCCGACCCACCGGCTGATCGCACTGGCCCCGATTTGCTCGGTCAATTGATGCGGAACTTGACCGGGAAAGAACCACCCACGATGCCAACGTCGGAAGGTAATGACCCTCCGAGTTCTGATGCAGTCTTGATGGGTGCGGGATAGGCACGCAGAAGAATCCGAACTCCGACCCCTTCCGGACACAACCATGCCATCGAGTATCGCGACCAGCTACGAAGAATTACCGTACGACGCTTATGCATTTCCGGTAACGCATCCAGACGCTCTTGCAGTTGCGGGAGCTTTACGGGGAATGGTACCTGCCCCCGTCGAGACTTGTCGGATACTGGAGTTGGGCTGTGCTAACGGCGGCAACCTGATTCCGATGGCCTACAGCTTGCCGAAAAGTCGTTGCGTCGGAATTGATTTGTCGCCGCGACAGATTGCCGATGGGCAGACGGTCGTTGACGACCTTGGCTTGAACAACATCACGTTGCGGGCAATGAGCATTCTGGACGTTGGGCCGGACTTTGGTGAGTTCGACTACATCATCTGTCACGGAGTGTTCTCGTGGGTGCCGCGAGTCGTGCAGGACAAAATTCTGGAAATCTGTCGGCAGAATTTGGCTCCGAACGGAATCGCGTATGTCAGTTACAACACCTATCCCGGCTGGCATTTTCGCGGAATGATCCGCGAGATGATGAACTTTCATGTGCAGCCGTTTGATACCGTCAAGGAGCGTGTGCAGCACTCGCGCGCGTTCTTGAATTTGATGGCGAAGATTTGGGATCACCAAGATCCCGACAGCGCGATTGCTCGTTGTCTTAAGGACGAGGCAGAGGATTTAGAAAAGGCGCGGGACTCATATGTCTTTCACGAGCACTTGGAAGAGTGCAACGAGCCGATGTATTTCCAAGAGTTCAATTCACGAGCAGAGTCGCATGGCTTGCAGTACTTGTGGGAAACGAAAGGGAGCGCGTTGGCTCGCAGCCTGCCCGAGGCCGAATTGCGTGTTTTGGATTCGCTTTCCGATGATTTGATCCGTCAGGAACAGTACTTTGATTTCTTGCGCCGAAGAGTCTTTCGCCGGACGCTTTTGTGTCGGCAAGATCATTCATTGATACGAGTGCCGAATGCTCTGGCTGTACGCGGTTGGCAAGTGACATCGCACGCCAAACCTGTACCTGACACGCCTGATTTTGATTCCCTGTCGCCGGTCGAATTTCGTACTCCCGATGGAGTCACACTAACCACCAATCGTCCGCTGATGAAACGGCTGCTCGGGTCGTTGTTCGATTGGTTTCCGCAGTCCGTCTCGGTCGCGGATTTATGGAAGGCATGGCAGGCCAATGCAGAGCGATTTGCACCCGATCTGATTGCACAAGAACCGATCCAAACGATTGAGGACTTGACTCAAGAATTGCTCGTTCTTTTTCTGTCCGACATCGTCGAATTGCACTCACATGTACCGTCATTTGCGACGGAGGTCAGCGAGCGCCCGGTCGCCAGCGTTTTGGCTCGACACATGGCGCGGCGCTCTGTGAATGTGACAAACCTCCGCCATTTCACCACAGAACTGACCGATTTTGAACGTCTGGTGCTCGTCCGATTGGATGGCACGCGTACGGTCAATGAGGTCTTGGAATCGCTGCTCGCGGACGTTGTCGAAGGCCGTGTGAGCATGGCGGCTCACGGCTCCGAGGTCTCCGATACGGAAAACGCTCGCGAGCTGATCTCCAACGCGTTGAACTCCGTGCTATTGAGCCTCGCCACACGCGCACTGCTTGTCGGCTAACTTGGCGGGAAGCTAACACACGAGTAGAGTCGCCTCCGTTGTTGTTCCCGTGCGGGAGGTTGCCTTGGCTCGAGTCGATGAAATTGCGCTGATTCCGTCCCTGTTGGATCGGTTGATTGACCGTGAACCGGACCGTTCTGTGGAACCGGAATGGGCGCGGGCTCAAGGCGTGAATGAACTGCGAGAGAGTGTGAAACGCGATTTGGAATCGTTATTGAACACTCGGCAGACTCGTCCTGAGTTGGTTGACAACACGGACGAACTAGCGACCTCCATGTTGACCTATGGCCTGCCGGACTTCACTTCCACGGGAGGGAGCGGCGTCGATGAAAACAATATGCTCTGTCGCGCTGTGGAACGGACCATTGAGCGGTTCGAGCCGCGGCTGCGACATGTTGGTGTGAGTGTTGTTCCGGCGAAGTCGGTGTTTGAACGCAGCCTGCATTTGACAATCAGCGCGATGCTGTGGATCGATCCTGAACCGATTCCAGTCTCGTTTGATACTGTGGTGCATACTGCGACAGGCAGTTGTGAAGTGAAGACGAGCTAGGCATTGTTTCAAAAGTCATCCGAAGCGTCAGCGAGGGACGATTCGATACGCTAATTACTGGTTTCCTCGTTCACGCTTCGGGTTACTTTATGTCTGATCGTTTAGAAGCCCGTTACAACGACGAACTCGCCTTCATCCGTCGCATGGCTTTGGAGTTCGCCCGCGACCGACCGAAGATCGCCGATCGACTGGTGATTGATCGTGAATCGGGACAGTCGGAAGACCCGCACGTCGAGCGGCTGATTGAGGCGTTCGCGTTTTTGACCGCGCGTGTGCGGCTGAAGCTCGACGACGAGTTTCCCGAGCTGACCGAAGCGTTGCTCAACACCTTGTATCCGCATTACTTGGCGCCGATTCCCTCCATGGCCGTCGTGCAATTTGTCCCCGACCTGGAGCAAGGACAGCTTACGACGAGCTTTGAAATTCCCGCAAAAAGCCCACTCTTCACACGAGAAATTGACGGGGTGCCGTGTCGGTTCCGAACGGCCTATCCCGTGCATTTGTGGCCGATTGAACTGACGGAAGCGAGATTTCAAACGGCACCGTTCGGCAGCGATATTCGGCCACCCACGAAATCAGCTCACTCACCGGCGCTGATTCGTCTCGATTTGCGAACGGCAAGTAACACGTCTTACGCAGAACTCAAACTGGACCGGTTGCGATTTTTTCTGAGCGGTGACGAGCCGACGGTCCACACGCTTTACGAATTGCTCTTCAATCATGCCACACAAATCGTAGTGCGACCGAAGGGCGCGACGAAGTCGGAAGGTGTTGTGCTTCCCGCGAGTTGCTTGCGTTCGGTCGGCTTCTCTCAAGACGAGGGACTGTTGCCGTATGGGAATCAATCGTTTTTGGGATATCGCTTGTTGACGGAATATTTTGCTTTCCCTCAGAAGTTTTTGTTCTTCGATCTGACGGGGCTCGACGTCACAAACACAGAAGCGTTTCGTCAGGAATGCGAAGTCTTCATCTTTTTGAATCAAGCGCCCAACAATCTTTCAAACCGAGTTTCGGTCGATACGTTTCGACTGGGATGTGCGCCGATCATCAACTTGTTTTCGCACGACACAGACCCGATTCGATTGACGCAGAATCGTCACGAATATCAGGTGATTCCCGATGTGCGGCATCCGAACTCAATGGAGGTTTACTCGGTTGATGCAGTGCAAAGTACGAACACAGAAACCGGTCGGACAACAACGTACCAGCCGTTCTATGCCTTCAAGCACGCTGATCAGCAACGGACTCAGACAGCGTATTGGCATTCCAGTCGTCGCCCTTCGCTGAGATTGAACGATGCGGGAACGGAAATGTTCCTTTCGTTTGTGGATCTCGACTTTGATCCACGATTACCGGCGGCTGATGTGGTGATGCTGAAAACAACTTGCTCGAATCGCGATGTCCCTGGCCAACTGCGATCAGCGGGAGGTGAAGCCTGGGGCTTTCAACTTGCTGGGCAAGCACCACTGAAAAAAATCGTTCCAATTGTGAACCCGACCGCCCCTTTCCGGCTGCCGGCCGAGCAAAGCCGCTGGCGGTTGATTTCGCATTTGACGTTAAATCACCTTTCGCTGGTGGATGCCGAAGATGGAGCGGCGGCACTTCGAGACCTACTCAAACTCTATGACTACACACGGTCAAAGACGGCCATGCTCAACATTGAGGGGATTACCAAAATCTCCAGTCGGCGCTGTCTGGCACCTATGCGAGACGGCGTGCATCAAGGATTTTGCCGAGGTGTCGAAGTGACGATGCACTTCAATGAAGACAATTTTTCTGGGACCGGCGTATTCTTGTTCGCGACGGTGCTAGAACGATTCCTCGGTTGGTACACGTCGTTGAATTCGGCCACGCGTTTGATCGCGCGTTTGAATCAGGCCAACTCCGAACTGAAACGCTGGCCGTTTCGAGCAGGAGACCGGATTCTGCTATGAGCGAAAATTCATCCTCAAATAGCGTTGATCGACAACTCAGCCGGGAACCGTACTCG
>CAIJTL010001582.1 GCA_903823545.1 uncultured Planctomycetaceae bacterium | reverse complement strand
GTTCCCAAACATCCCTTTTTACGGAGACTGACAGATGGATGCGACATTGACGAAGAAGGCCAACGATTTGGCAAAGGAGTTTGCCGGGCAGGCGACAACGCTGGAAGAGCTCAATGAGGTCATGCGAGCGCTGATGAAAACGGCGTTGGAAAGGATGCTCAACACGGAGCTCGACTCGCATCTGGGGCGAGTGTCCTCCACCGGGATTCAGCCGCCCGATGAGATTGTCGCGGCCACGGGTACGGACTCCGCAACGGATGCGGCGGGCGGTTCCTCGAAGGCGCGTAATCGGCGTAACGGGACCAGTGCGAAGACGATCCAAGGAGACATGGGAAGGCTGCCTCTGGCCATTCCTCGCGACCGTGACGGAACCTTCGAACCGTTGCTGTTGGGCAAGTATCAGCGTCGGCTGCCGGGCTTCGATGAAAAGATTTTGGCGCTATATGCCAAGGGGCTGACGACGCGCGACCTTCAGGACATCGTCAAGGAGTTGTACGGCGTGGAAATCTCGCCGACGCTGGTCTCTGAGATCACGGAAGATCTCGATGAAGAAGTCAAAACGTGGCAGACTCGACGGCTGGAAGCGATCTGGCCGATCGTGTTCATGGACGGCATCGTCGTTCACATCCGTGGCGAGTCAGGGCGTGTCACCGAACACACGATGTACGTGGCGATCGGCGTGAATTTCGCGGGAAAAAAGGAACTCCTCGGTCTGTGGCTGAATGAAACAGAAGGAGCCAAGTTCTGGCTGTCGTGCCTGACGGATCTGAAGAATCGTGGCGTGACCGACATCTTCATCACCTGCGTGGATGGTCTCACGGGATTTCCGGAGGCCATTCAAACGGCGTTCCCCCTGGCTCGCGTGCAGTTGTGCATCGTGCATCTGGTGCGAGCCGCTCTGAAGTATGTCACGGACGCCGACAGCCGCGAAGTCATTCGTGATCTACGCAACATCTATCAGGCGGCCACCGTGCTGGAAGCCGAACAGGGATTGAAGACGTTTGGCGAACGCTGGGACAAGAAATATCCCACGATCTCCAAACAGTGGACGGCGAAGTGGCCACACATCATTTCAATGTTTGACCTGCCCGCTGCGATCCGCAAAGCGACCTACACGACGAACATGATCGAGTCCGTGAATCGTGTCATTCGCAAGTTCACACGCAACCGAAAACAATACCCGAACCGCGAGTCGACATTGAAGCTGATCTACCTGGCGATTCACGAAGCCTCGAAGAAATGGACGATGCCCATCCCGAAGTGGAAAGAGGCTCTCAACCACTTCGCCATCCTCTTTGAAGGACGAATGCCAAAGATCCTCAACTGAACACAAACACTTCAGCAAATTCCGCCTGACACATAATTCCGGACAAGCCCTAAACAACCTGCCTCTAGCAGTCGATGAAATGACCAGCAGGTAGAGCATGAGCGACGACAATCCCCGCAAATCCCGCCACGTTGTAATGAAGGTCGCTATCTTCTTCGTCGTATTCGTCGCTCTGTACCTGACCGGATTCGTGGTGGCTGTCAAACTTGGTCCCGGCCTGAGTCCGCCTATCTCGACCGTACTCGAATTCGTCTATTGGCCGCTCATCAAGGCCGACGAAAACAACATCGAGCCATTTAACTCTGCCATCGAGTGGCTGAGGCATGGACCTAAGCCACCGCCCGCCAACGGTAAGACGATGACGACACCATCTGCCCCTGCATCTCCGTCTCGTTGAAAATGCGGTTCCGGGTAGCGTCAAGATGACCCACCACAAACCCAACCTCCCAACACGATTTATTTGAACCTGATCGAAAGGCTGCTCCATGCTCTCCGTCTTCTGCTCGCCGAGTCGCTACACCCAAGGCAAGAACGCCACTGCCGCTCTCGGAGCGGAGATGACCGGATTGGGATTGAGCGGGCCGGCACTGATTGTCGGTAGCCGATCACCGATTCGATTGCTGTCCGAAACGTGGAAAAGCACTTTCGCTGAAGCCGGTATCGCCTATGCCGTGCATGAGTTCGGCGGCGAGTGTTCGCTGGTCGAAATCGAGCGGATCAAGCAGATCGCCCAGCAGCACAAGTCCCAAGTCATCATCGGAGCCGGGGGCGGCAAAGTCCTCGATGCCGCTCGTGCCGTTGCTGCCGACCTGAATTTGCCCTGCGTCAACTGCCCAACCGTGGCGTCCAGCGATTCGCCATGCAGTGCGTTGTCGGTGATTTACTCGGACGACGGAGTTGTTCAAGGGAGTCGCTTCCATCGCAAGAACGCCGATCTGGTGCTGGTCGATACGCAGATCATCGCCCAAAGTCCTCCACGGTTGCT
>CAIJTL010001581.1 GCA_903823545.1 uncultured Planctomycetaceae bacterium | reverse complement strand
GCAAACGTGCAGCTGAGTGAAGTTCAGGCCGCTAGGGCATTCGCGAAATGTAGGATGGGCACTCTTGCCCGTCCTCTTGTTTGAACAGCGGTAACTACTGGCGAAAGCCGGACGGGCAAGAGTGCCCGTCCTACATTTCGTTTTGCGTGCGGCTCAAGGAAACTCGCTGAATGAGACGAGATGGTTCGCGAGTGTTTCACGTGACTGATGCCGAAGCGGGTTTGACGCTGTTCGAAGCGATCCGTCTTTGGGTTCCGGAACAAACTGGTGCCGAGACAAAACAGCTTGTCATGCAGCGGCAGGTGCAGATCGACGGAAACTTGTGCCTCGACACACGCCGTTCATTGAAGGTGCGTGAAGTCGTCAAAATCCTGGCGCATTCGGTTGCCGCACCACCGAGTGACGCTGATATTCAAATCCATTTCGCCGACGAGCATCTGGTCATCGTTGAGAAGCCGTCTGGCATGACAACGATGCGTCATGAGGAAGAAGTTCATTGGTCCGCACGACGAAAGCAGCGTCAATCGACGCTCGATGAATTGTTGCCGCGAGTGCTGGCCAGGGAGTTGGGAGCAACGTCTCGCGGGTCGCGAGGTCGAACTGCGAAACCGAAACGTGCACAGCAAGAGGGATCGTTCGACGCACGTCGCTGGCGTGTGATCCCCGTGCATCGACTCGATCGCGAAACCAGCGGCCTGATGGTCTTTGCGCGCACGACGGCGGCTGAGCGAGAACTTGTCGAGCAATTTCGCGAACACTCAATTGATCGTGCATATCGAGCAATCGTGCTCGGCGATATCGGGGAACAGACCTTTGAGTCGTACTTAGTCCGCGATCGTGGTGATGGTAAGCGCGGCAGCACAACGGAGCCTGAAAGCGGGCAATTCGCGGTCACGCACGTGCGACCGTTGGAAAAGCTCACCGGCCACACGTTGATTGAGTGTCGTCTGGAAACAGGTCGCACACATCAAATCCGCATTCACCTGTCCGAAGCGGGGCATCCACTGTGTGGCGATCCCGAATATCGCGGCGGTCTTCATCTAAAGCCGCAGCCGGATCGTAGCGGTGCTCCGCGACTCGCGTTGCATGCTGCCGAACTCGGATTTCAACATCCCGTCACTGGCGAGCGTCTGCGGTTTCAAGCCAAACTTCCCAAAGACCTCGCCGATTTTTTGAAACGATTGCGACGGAGTGAAAAGGAAAAGTTATGACGACAAATCGAAAACTATCCGGCGTCCTTCCCGTCTTTCAGACTCCGTACCACGACGATGAATCGATCGACTTCGAGACGTTACAGCGCGAGATTGAGTGGCTGTTTGAACGCGGTGCCGATGGCATCGTGATGGCGATGGTGTCCGAGACGTTGCGACTTTCGACTGACGAGCGGCAAGCGTTGGCCGAAGCGGCTTGCGTCTTCGCAGGGCCACACGGTTCGACCGTCATCAGCGTCGGTGCGGAGAGCACTCACACGGCGGAACGGCTGGCTAAACACGCGGAGGATTGTGGAGCAACGGCGTTGATGGCGATTCCTCCCGTCTCGATCGGTGTCGGTGACGCAGAGCAACTTCGATACTACGAACGACTGCTGAAAGCGGTTTCGATTCCAGTGATCGTGCAAGACGCGAGCGGCTATGTCGGCAAGCCGATGTCGATCGCGTTACAAGCTCGCATGTGGCGCGAGTTTCATCCGCGAGTTCTCTTCAAGCCCGAGGCGGTTCCAATCGGTCAACGCCTATCGGAACTGCGCGACGCGACCGAAGGACAAGCCGCTGTGTTTGAAGGGAGCGGAGGGATCGCTCTCGTCGACAGTTTTCATCGAGGAATCGTCGGCACGATGCCGGGTGCTGATTTGATCGATGCTCTCGTCGCACTTTGGCGAGCGTTGCAGGCGGGCGACGAAAGCCGTGCCTATTCGATCTCGCTCCCACTCTCAGCACTCGTTGCCTTACAGACGGGACTCGACGGATTCCTGGCCATCGAAAAATATCTGCTCCACAAGCAGGGTATCTTTCGCAACACCCTGATTCGCGGACCGGTCGCATTTCGCTTGGATGAAGAGACCCGCCAAGAGGTGGATCGGCTCTTCACCAAATTGAGCGACGCGGTAACAGCACCCTAGGACGGGGCTTTAGGCCCGTCTGATTGTTGAGTTAGTGCGTGAGATTGCCGGTCTGGCGAGCGGGCCTGGAGACCCGCTCTACGAGATTCGTTTAAGTGTTCTTCGCTTCAAATTCTTTCATCACGGCAATCAACGCGTCGACCCCTTCGATGGGGAATGCGTTGTAGATGCTGGCTCTCATGCCGCCGACGCTGCGGTGGCCTTTGAGACCATCGAGTTTTGCGGCGGTCGCGGCCTTGATGAACTTGCCATCGAGTTCTTCGTTGCCGGTCACGAACGTCACATTCATTTGCGAGCGGCTGTCTTTGTCGGCGGTCGCTTTGAAGAGTTGGCTTTGATCGAGGAACGCATAAAGTCGGTCGGCCTTCGCGCGGTTGCGTTGCTCCATGCCGACAAGTCCACCATTCGCTTTAATCCACTTGAAGACGAGTCCCATCAAGTAGATTCCAAACGTCGGCGGCGTGTTGTACATCGAATCGTTTTTGCTGTGAGTCCGATACTGCAACATCGTCGGAAGATCTTTGTGGCCTCGTTCGATCAAGTCGTTGCGGATGATGACCAGCGTCACGCCGGACGGGCCGAGGTTTTTCTGTGCTCCGGCGTAAATTAGCGCGTGCTTGGAGACGTCGATCGGTCGACTGTAGATGTCGCTGCTCGCGTCGCAGATCAACGTTGAGCCAGCCGGAACTTCCGGCATCCGATGCCACTGCGTTCCGAAGATCGTGTTGTTTGACGTGTAATGGACGTAGGCAGCATTCTCGCTGCATTGGACGGTCTTAGGGATATAGCAGTAGTTGCGATCCTTGCTGCTGCAAGCAATGTGCGTCTTGCCGAAACGAACGGCCTCTTCCTGAGCTTTCTCTGACCACGCACCAGTGATGAGGTAATCGGCGGTCGCGTCGCTCGACAGGAAGTTCATCGGAATCATGCCAAATTGCATCGAAGCTCCCCCTTGCAGGAAGAGCACTTTGTAGTCGGACGAGATCCCGCCGACTTCGCGGCAAAGAGCTTCACACTCTTCGTAAACCGCGAGGAACGCTTTGCCGCGATGCGAGTGCTCACAGATGCCAATCCCGGAATCACCCAGCGACACCAGATTCTCGCGAGCCTCTTCCAACACCGGCACCGGCAACACTCCTGGGCCTGCCGAGAAATTCCAAATCCGTTCAGCCATGACATTCACCTTTTTCGATCGAATCAGTTTGTCGTTCTGCTTGTTCTCAATGAAGAACTCTCGCCGAATGCGATTCGGCGAAGTTTGAAATCATTCATTCGTTTAATTGTGATTGAGCGAGATGCCATCGTCAGATTGCTCGCAAAATCGAGCGGGATTAAACGTGGGCTCAAATCCACTTGCAAGTGGGCGAGTCCGCTCGACGCATCAGTCTTTATCAACATGATCATCGATTGATTTGAGCGATCGATTAAGCGTCGTCTGAACCCATCGCTCGGATGGAGCGTTCGGGTTACAGTGCAACGATGGCTTACGTCCTCTTTTTGATGATCTGCTCAATTTGGAGCGGCAGCTTCTTGCTCATGAAGAAAGCGTCGCTCGTCTTCTCACCGATTAGTGTTGGGGCGTGGCGAGTTGCTGGCGGAGCTGCGGTTTTGCTGATGTTATGGCTGTGGCGGCGGCAGCCCCTAGGCTGGCGTCGGCGCGATGTATGGTCGTTGGCTTGGATTGTCTTCGCGGGATACGCGTGGCCCTATTGCATCCAAGCGTGGTTGGTCGCTCGCAACGGCAGCGCGTTCATCGGAATGACGGTCAGCTTCACGCCCCTCTTTACGATGTTGGCGTCGGTGCCGTTGTTGAAAGTGACTCCACATCCTCGGCAGGCTGCGGGTGTTTTCGGGGCGTTGTGTGGGCTTGGCTTGTTGATGAGTGAGGGCTTCTCGCGACAGATTCCGGCGATAGACTTGTTGTTGGCAGTCACCGTCCCGTTGGGATACGCGTTGGTCAATACTTGGATTCGTCGAGAGTTGACTCACGTGTCGCCATTGACGATGTCACTGGTTTCGATGTCGATTGCTTCCATGATTCTGCAGCCGATGTCGTGGTATTTTCCCTCGCCAATACCTCCCCGAGCAGATGCCTTTTGGCCTGCGGTTGTCTCGCTTGCGGTATTAGGAATTATCGGGACTGGTCTGGCGATGTTCTGGTTCAATAAGTTGATCCACGACCGAGGTCCGTTGTTTGCCGGGATGGTGACCAACTTGGTTCCCGCCGGTGCCGTTGTTTGGGGTTGGTGCGATGGTGAAGAAGTCACGCAGCGACAATTGATCGCGCTCGCAATCATTCTACCGATGGCCGCGCTCGTGCAGTTTGGCGGACGACGCGAAGCCAACTTCAAAGCAGACGAACTTCGCGGAGAGGCCGCAATTCCAGTTGTTGAGTGACTGGAGCTTATTCAAACTGAACAAGGAATGAGTCTTTATCGCCCACTGGGAATACTGAATGAGTCGACTCCGATCACCGTTTGAAAGAGTGGGG
>CAIJTL010001580.1 GCA_903823545.1 uncultured Planctomycetaceae bacterium | reverse complement strand
GGCAATCACGAATCGTCCGGAACTTCGCTCGCTGGCAATTCTGCGCGAGCAACTCAACATCGACCTCGCAAATGCACAAAATCTCAGTCTGCCGCAGGTCGATGCCATACTTGTTGGCTCGCAGGATGTCGGCAACCCAGCCGATCCGAAGAAGGACGACAAGTCGCCGTTTGAGTTGGAAGGAGGCGTTGTTGCCAGCGTCCCGCTGCAGCGCCGAAAAGCGAAGGGAAAGTCGCAAGCCGTCGAAGGGAAGCTGGCTCAACTCCAAGCCAAAATGCAGTTCACTCAGGAGAAGATCGTCGCCGAAGTGCAATCCGCCAGCGCGGCACTGAACGCTGCCTACCAACAGCTTGAACAGGCTCATCAGTCACTCGAACTGGCTCGCAGGATGGAAGCCGCCGAGCGTCGCAAATTTGACCTCGGTGACAGCAACCTGCTGCTGGTCAACCTTCGTGAGCTGGCGACTGCTGATGCCGCTGCCGTCGAAGTTGATGCTCGCCTGAACTTCTTCGACGCACAAGCTGACTACCGCGCGGCATTGGCGACAGACGGAGTGCCTTGAGTTCGTTCACACCGGACGTTGGCGGACAGCAACGCCCCCGAACCATCCGCACAATCGGCCCCTTCTACTTTGAGATTGCCGCTTTCGGCCGCTTCTGAAAGTGCGGTGAGGCTTGTGGTCGAGTCGTTCCGTAAACTTGGCGGACGCTTTGAAGTAGGTTGCGATGGAATCGAATAGAACGATTTCAACGCGACGATCCCTCGCCTCGATACCAACGGGCCGAACTCATGACTGCGGTGATGACTCCTCCAGAACCCCCAATTCGTGCGGAATCTTTGCAGCCACCACCTCCGTTGGCAGATGCGTCGATGTTGGAGGACAAGGTTCCCGAAGGGCTGAAGGCCTCGCGCGTGCTGGCGGGGTTCAGCGTCTTCGTTGGGTTGCTGTTTTTGTTTCTGAGCTTCCGACCGCTGTGGCATACGGACTTGTGGGGACATCTGGCTTACGGCCGCACGTTGGTGACGACTCGCAGTTTGCCTGCGACCGAACCGCTGATGCCGCTGGCGTCGGGGGTCCGTTTTGTTGATACCGCGTGGCTGACTCAAGTCATTGGCTATGCGATGTACGACAAGTTCGGTTTTACGTCGATGAGTTTTCTCTATGCGACGTCGATCACACTGATGGCGGTGCTGTTGCTGTATCGTGGCTACCAACGTTCGCAAAGCGCGGGAATCACGCTGGCGGGATTGCTGCTCTGGATGTGGGGCTGCTGGCAGCATCTCAACATCATTCGGCCTCAGTTGGCGGGGATGTTGTGTTTCACGATCTTGCTGACATTAGTGACGTCGCGACATCATCGAAGATGGCATTGGTTCGCTGTTCCGTTGTTGTTTGCGGCCTGGGCCAATTTGCACGGTTCGTTCTTCGTGGGATTCGTGTTGTTGGCAGGCTTGGCGGCAGGCCGTGCGATCGACTTGGCCGTGCGTTGTGGCGAATCCCGGGCGGTGCATCGAGACAGCCAAGTGCGGCGCTACGTCTTGATGTTGGAACTCGCGGCGGTGGCCACCTTGATCAACCCGTATGGACTTGGCCTGTATGCCGAAGTGCTGAGTATCTCGAGCAACCCCAACGTCGCGGAGTTAGTGGAATGGGGGCCGCTCCAATTGCGCATGTCACAAGGGCAAGCAACGGCGGCGATCGGGATGTTATTGATGGTGCTTTATCGCATGAGTCCGCGTCGTGTGACTTCGGCGGAGGTTCTATTGCTCTTTGGTTTCGGTGCGGCGGCGTTGTGGTCGTCGCGGATGCTCGTGTGGTGGATTCCACTCGCGGCCTATTACGGCGTCGTTCACGCCAGCGCGATTTGGCATGCTTGGATGCAACCGCTCGAAACGCTGGCTCCCTCACCACGCAACGGACGTTGGAGTGTGATCACGGTCGGAGCGATTTGGTTCTGCGTGGCGATCACTCCATTTGGCGGTCGATTGCTGCATGGTGATAACGGGAAGCTGAAGGTCGCGCGGATGGTGTCGAGCCAAACTCCGCTCGGAGTCGTGCAGTACCTCAAGAAGATGGCGGAAGAAAAGAAGATTCCGCGCGGGCAAGCATTCAACACCTATGAATGGGGCGATTACTTGCTCTGGTCTGGACCGAAGGAAGTGAAGGTCTTCGTCGCGTCGCACGCGCACTTGATCCCTCGCGAAGTCTGGAGCGATTACGTCGCGATCAGCAACGGATCCGCCGATTGGGATGACCGACTCGATCGCTACGGCGTGAATCTGATCATCCTTGATGAGGCGACTCACGACGGGCTGATTCGCAAACTGCGAGAGAACGACCAGTGGAGCGCGACGTACTCGGACAATGTCGGGACGGTGTTTGTGCGGAAGAAGCCGATTTGAAATGACGAACGCATTCGCTGATTCAGAACACTAATCAACGCTGATCTTCGCTAATCAAACCGCCGTCTTTGTCTCATTAGCGTTGATGAGTACTGATTAGTGTTCCGTTTCTTTGCATACCTGAGACAAAACCTCGTGAGATTTTTGTTGTTGAGGATTGAGTTATGAAATTGCGTCGCGTCTCTTCAATGACGTTATTGGTGTTGCAAGTGCCGATCGTGGCGGCGTTCGCTTGGTCGTATGCGTCGCTCGCTCCGGAAAGTCAGCGGCAGGTGCGGCGAGCGGTTTCTTCAAAGCCGCAATATGTTGATATCCCGCTGGAGCGAGAAACTCCAATCGTGATTGCGCCGTTGTATGACGATCCGCAATTGGTCGGCGACGAAGAACTGGCCGCCGTGCTGACGAAGGTGGTGCCGCATTTTCCGGCGAAAAAGATGAAGCCAAATCACGTCGAGCACGCGCTGCGCACGTGGCATGTCGATGCCGAATTCCAAGACCCGGAAGCATTGTCTGGCGTCAAGATGCGTGATTTTTTGATCGACCACGGTCGATTCTTGGCGTCGTGGGAACCGGATGTGCCGGACGTCGAACCGTTGTTGCAAGAACGTCCCGATGATGGCATCTACATTCGCTGGGGGCGTGAGACAGGCTCGTCGGTGCATCACGATCACATGCTGGCCTGCTTGACCGAAGCAGGAATGCCATTGTCTCAACCGGTTTTCACGCCGAACCGCCGCGACCTCACGTTTCGTGATGTACTCCGCGAATCGCTCCGAGACTTTCGTTACGACGAACGCGAAACCGAATGGTCGGTGATGGCGTTTGGACTTTGGTTACCGCCAACAAAAAGTTGGATGCTGTCCGATGGACGCGAAATGTCTTTCGACATGCTGGCGAAGCGATTGATGCGTGGGCACAAACAAATGGGGACGTGCGGCGGAACGCACCGGCTGTATTCGTTGATGGTTTTGCTGCGATTGGACGAGCAGTTCAACATCCTTTCTGACGACGTCAACACGGCCGCATTCAAACATCTCGAGTCGATTCGAGACTTGTTGAAGGTCTGCCAATTTGAAGATGGTCACTGGCCCTACAACTGGCCGAACGGTGAAGAGTCGGTCAAGAAACCGGACCTGACGATCCCGCTGTATCGCCACGTGATTGCGACCGGACATCACCTCGAATGGCTGTCAATCGCACCCGAATCGCTGCATCCACCGCGCGAACAAATTCGACAAGCCGCCGCGTGGGTGATTCAGAAAACGTTGGCAATCAGCGAGGCAGAGATCCTCGACAACTACACCTTCTACAGCCACGTCGGTAATGCCCTCTGCTTGTGGCGCAGCACGAGCCCGTCCAAGTTTTGGAAGGAGTGGGAGTCGACTCATCCATTCGTCGCTAAGGCAAAGACTGTTATCGAGAAGCCTGAGACGAAAGCGGATGTGGAGGCGAAACACTGAGGCCGCCCAAAACCCGTAGCGCGAAGAAGCCACGATGTGGTACGACGCATGTTGCACGCGGCCGGGATCAGGTCTTCGCTCGTCGAGTTTGAAACACTCTTCGCACACGGATGAAGACAGGTGGAATCAACATTGAGAAAAGAATTTCAACAGAAGGAAACGAAGAGAACGAAGAAGAAGACTTCAGAGCGACTTTCTTTGTGACCTTCGTTTCCTTCTGTTTGAAATCCGATTTCAAGATTCATGGTGTCGCCCGAACTTCGCTCAAACTTGCCACATGATTTGTTCGAAGTCGGCAGGGGGGACGATGAGGTCGATCGTCGTTTCGCGAGGGGCTCGGTCGATGCTCTGGCCGTTGCCGAAGGCTTCCACGAAGAACTGAATCGTGT
>CAIJTL010001579.1 GCA_903823545.1 uncultured Planctomycetaceae bacterium | reverse complement strand
TCGCCGAGCGTTTTTCCAAGAAAGCTGATTGGCCTTTGACGGGTTCGGCAGTGAGATAACATTCAGAAAATGCGCGGGCCTCTGCTTCGTAGCGGGATGCGATGTCAGCTCTCCGGGAGAGGTGCTTGAGTAATAAATGCTTCACGCGGCAGCGAGCTTGTGGAGCGCATTTCAAAACCTGCTCAATCACTTTTTCGATTTGGAAGCTGAACTGTTCCGAAAGAAATACTCCGTCAACCAGGCCGATTTTTAATGCTTCGGCAGGCAGTATTAATTCGCCTGTCAAAATGAGCCTTCGTGCAATCGCGCCACCGAGCAAGTCAGTGGCTCTTACAGTGCCGCCCCATCCCGGGAGAATGCCGATGGTTGTTTCGGGGAGTCCGATCCTCGCACCTTCGGCTGCGAAACGTAGGTCACATGCCAGTGCGAGTTCTGTTCCGCCTCCAGCACACGCGGAGTGGATCGCAGCGATGGTTGTCTGTGGCATCGACTCGATCTGCGTCATCAATCGCTGCCCGGCGCGTGAGTCTTCGTAGGCTGTTTGCTGATTCAATGCTCGTAGTTCGTCGATGTTTGCACCAGCAATGAAAGTTCGGCCTTCCGCCGCAAAGACTGCGACGCTGCAGTCTGATTGCGAAACTTGCTCAACAACTTCGAGCAAACGCCGCCTAGCTGCTGCGGAGAGAATTTGAATTCCCTTGTCGCCTTGAAGTGTGATGCGAGCGATCGGACCATCAACTAAGAGTTTGACTTGTGTTGTCATGTTTTCGGTTCCTCCACGATGCGTCCATCGCGCATCCGCAAGATGCGATCGTCGGATTGGATGAACGTTGGGTCGTGAGTCACGACGATAACGGTTGCGTTGTGTTGCTCTCGCAGATCTCGCAACAGCCGAAAGACGTCTGCTCCGGTCTGGCTGTCGAGTTCTCCGGTTGGTTCGTCGGCGAGGACGATTTTGGGTCGCTTGAGTAGAGCTCTAGCGATTGCCACTCGTTGTTGTTCGCCGCCAGAAAGCTGGTTTGGGCGATGATCGAGACGGTCGCTCAGCCCGACTTGGTTGAGAAGCTCAATCGCTCGGGATCGAAGTTCGGCAGAAACGCCTCTCGGAAGAAACGGGACCAGCACGTTATCGACGGCAGTGAGATTGCTGAGCAAATTGAAGCTCTGGAAAATGAAGCCGACTTGCTCTCGCCTAAAGTTGTCTCTTTGGTGAGAGGTCATACTACTCAGTCGTTGTCCGGCAAGAGTTAATTCGCCAGACGTCGGCTCATCGAGTGCCCCAAGCAATTGAAGTAGCGTACTTTTTCCGCTTCCTGAAGGGCCGAGCACAAATGCAAACGATCCGGCCGGGAGTTCAAATGTGACGCCTCGCAGTGCGGAAACTTCGTGAATCCCGCGTCGGTAGGTCTTCGTCACTGCTTCTGCCTGAATCATGATGCGGGGAGTGTAGCCCGCTCCGATCGTCAGCGGAAACTCGTCGAATCGCAATTGATGTCACGGGTTTGAGTGGGCTTCGGATCGCAATGAATTCGCTCGCCCGAGAAGTTCTTGAGTTGGGACAATCGTTGAGCTTGGCTGCAATTGGTAAGTGAATTCGTGCCGATTGGTCAGTTGGAACGGCAGCAAGTTGTCAGCGAAGAACTCAAACGGCAGGATTTGGTACCAAGGGGCGGGAACTTTCTGCATCGTCTTGAGGGTGTCGTAGCCATCCTTTTGAAGCACGATTTCACGCGTCCCGTAATGCGTGAAATCGACAGAAGTTGGAGTTTCGCCCACTTCATTGCCGTCGAGCAGCACACGTGCGCCCGGCGGATTCGACGTCACTGTCAGTCGCCGATGAACGCAACCGGGCAATGCGGAGAATCCCGCAGCGGCGAAGAGAAGTGTGAGTGACAATTTCCGAAGCATCCGAACGTCCTGTTCGAACTTTGAAATGGCGAACCGAGATAGCATCCTGCCGAAACGCCAGTATTGGGCGGGGCGGAATGTAGTCGTGCTTCCGAACTCGGCCAATACGAGGTTTCGGCGGCACGAACTGGAGTCCTTGCAGTTGTTGGTGGTCCAAATTCTGTTGGTTTTGCCGAATTCGAAGGCGAAAACTCATCGGAATCGTCCTCAGTCGGTAATGTGGCTTTGGATTTCTGAAGTTTTCTGATTGATGAGACAACGGACATGCGGTTCGTTTCTGGCGGCCATACAATCTGCGGCACGATGCCTTCACTTAAATTTGATCTGCCGATTGTTGAGCTTCCGGAATCCGAGTCTGATCCGTTGGCGGCATTGCGCCCTGCGAATGAGGAGACACGTCAACGGAAAGCGCTCCCGATGACGATGGCAGAGGCTCGTGAACGTGGTTGGGATGAACTCGACATCGTGTTCGTGACGGGAGACGCTTACATCGATCATCCCAGCTTCGCGAGCGCGATTCTCGGCCGAGTACTTGAGGCGGCTGGATTTCGAGTGGGGATTGTCAGTCAGCCCGATTGGCATTCGTGCGATGCGTGGCGAACGTTCGGAAAACCGAGGCTTTTCTTCGCAATTAGTGCGGGGAATATGGATTCGATGATCAATCATTACACCGCCAATCGAAAGGTTCGCAATGATGATGCGTACTCACCGGGCGGGCGCATTGGATTGCGGCCAGATCGGGCGACGTTGGGCTATTGCCAGAGAGCTCGCGAGGCGTATCCCGGAGTTCCTGTGATCGCCGGAGGTGTTGAAGCATCGCTGCGACGGCTCGCTCATTACGACTATTGGAGCGACAAAGTTCGCCGTTCGATCTTGTTGGATGCGAAAGCTGACTTGGTCGCGTTCGGCATGGGTGAAGAGTCGATTTTGGAGATCGCTCGAAGAATGGCTGCCGGAGAAACGGTTCGCGATCTTCGTGATATGCGAGGTATTGCGTATGTGCTCGGTGCGAAGGAATCCGAAGAAAAATTCGGACTTTCGTCCTCGCAGCAGATGACCAATGACCAACGATCAACAATCAACGATCAATTTCTCCGTCTGCCCACGTTCGAGTCTGTCGTTGCTGACAAGCCGACGTTTGCTGAAGCGACGAAAATCATTCACAACGAGACGAACCCGTACAACGCGAAGCCGCTCGTGCAGTTTCATGACCGACAAGCGGTGGTCTGTAACGCTCCGCGATTTCCTATTTCGCAAGCGGCGATGGACGCGATCTACGACTTGCCATACACGCGGAAGCCGCATCCATCATATCGCGAGAAAATCCCAGCGTTCGAGATGATCAAGGATTCGGTGACGATTATGCGCGGCTGCTTCGGCGGTTGCACATTTTGCTCGATCACAACCCATCAGGGGCGGATTATTCAGTCCCGTAGTCATGATTCGGTGATCGGCGAAATAGAGTCGATGACTCGCGATCCGCAGTTCAAAGGGGTCATTAGCGACATTGGTGGCCCAACTGCAAATATGTACGAAATGCGGTGTACGCGGCCCGAGGTGGAAGAGAAATGTCGTCGGCAATCGTGCGTTCACCCGACGATCTGCAAGCTGTTGGGGACCGACCACAAGCCGCTCGTGAAGTTAATGAAGGATGCTCGCGAAACGCCGGGAATTAAGAAGGTTTTTGTCGCGAGCGGAATTCGCATGGATTTAGCTCGCCGCTCGCCAGAATACATGCGAGATTTGGTTCGTCACCACGTTGGCGGCCACCTGAAGGTTGCTCCGGAGCACTCCGATGCGGGGGTGCTCAACTTAATGCGCAAGCCGGCGACAGACGACTTTGAGAAGTTTGCCGACGTATTTGAGAGAGAGTCCGAAAAAGCCGGTAAAAAGCAATTCATAATCCCGTATTACATCGCCAGCCACCCGGGCAGCGATCTGAATGCGATGATCGACTTGGCCTTATTCCTGAAGCGAAATGGTTATCGTCCCGACCAAGTTCAGGATTTCATTCCGGCTCCGTTCGACGTTGCGACTGCGATGTATTACACCGGCATTGATCCGTTCACGAAAAAGCCGGTCTATGTGGCCCAGCATTTACGTGATCGCAAGCTGCAACGAGCTTTGATGCAATTCTTTAAGCCGGAGAATTATTTTGAGGTGCGTCGGGCGCTCGAACAGGCGGGCCGTCAAGATTTGATTGGTGCAGGTTGTGACAGCCTAATTCCAATGAATCCGCCGCGAGAGGCGCTCGAAAAACGTCGATCCGATGCAAATTTGAAGTTTCGTGGGGAATACGTTCACACGATTCCTCCCAAAGGGGGCTCGCCTTCAATGGGAAAATCGCCGAAAAAACAGTCGCGAAATAAGCCAGGGCAGGGGTATCGACCAGGGCGGCGAAGTGCATCGGACTGATTCCGGCGTTGGTTGCAGCGATTTAGCACGCCCGTTATCTTGCTCAGCTTCTTCGAGGTTTTCCAAATTCGGATCGCATTGTCGTTTGAGGTAATTGGGTCATGGATACAAAGCTGGTCGCTCAGAAACGATCAAAATTAGGCACCGCCGAAAGCCGTCGTCTCCGTTTGAAAGGCTTCGTGCCCGGAAACGTGTACGGTCACAAACAGGACAATGTCGCTGTGATGTTTCCAGAAAAGGAAGTCACCGCGTTTGTTAATACGACTCACCGCGTCGTTGATATTGAATTGGATGGCAAGGTTGAAACAACGATTCTGCGTGAAACACAGTGGGACACGTTCCACCGCGAACTGCAGCATGTCGACTTTTTGCGAGTTGATGCGAACGAACGCGTCAACGTCGACGTCGATATTGTCCTGAAAGGGACTTCGCCGGGCGTGCTTGCAGGTGGATTGCTTGACCATCCATTGCACGCGGTACATGTTGACTGCTTGGCGATCAAGATTCCTGATGGAATCTTTGTGAAGCTTGGTTCTTTGCAGATCGGCCAAGTGGTCCACGTTCGGGACTTGGAGCTTCCGGACGGAGTTAAGGTTCTCAATAATCCAGACGCCATTGTCGTTCGCGTCGTTCATCACGTTGCGACAGAAGAAGTGGCTGGTGA
Organism: uncultured Planctomycetaceae bacterium; assembly: GCA_903823545.1. Lineage (GTDB taxonomy): Bacteria > Planctomycetota > Planctomycetia > Planctomycetales > Planctomycetaceae > SXKJ01. The sequence continues at coordinate 1,797 of CAIJTL010001579.1, read as the reverse complement.
AGGTGCGACTGGTGCTGAGCCAGAAGTTATTAAGAAGGAAAAGAAGTCCGGTGATGACGACGAAAAATCCGGCAAAAAATAGCGTCGAATTCAGTCGGGCTGTTGCGATTTGATGTGGTTTCAACACGGGCGGATATTCCGCCCGTGTTTTGTTTTTTGGCCTTTGGAACGTAAAGACAGCGAGGTCATCGCGATGCCATGAAAGTTATTGTCGGCCTAGGAAATCCAGGAGATCGGTACGCGAGGACTCGGCATAACGTCGGCTATGAAGTTATTGATGAACTCGTTCGGCGCCATTTTTTGCCAAAGTCTCGAAACAAGTTTGAGGCAGAAGTGTGGGAGTTCGATCTCGGCACGGAGCGGCATTGGTTGTTGAAGCCGTTGACCTTCATGAATAACAGCGGTCGTAGCGTTCGGCAGTGCGTCGAATTCTTTCAGCTTCCCGTCTCTGACTTGTTGGTGATCTGCGACGATCTCAACTTGTCGTTGGGGCAACTGCGAATGCGTGCCTCAGGTTCTGACGGTGGGCAGAAGGGGCTACGGGATATAAGGCAGCAGCTGGGTACCGAAGAGTACGCACGACTTAGGATTGGAATAGGGCGGCCACCTGGGCAGATGGATGCAGCAGATTTTGTTCTGTCGAAAGTATCAAAATCGGACTCCTCTGCGATCGAACACGCAATCGTTGAGGCTGCTGATGGAGTTGATCTGTGGTCAAAAGCAGGCGTCGCAGTTGCCATGAACCGGCTTAACGTCGTCAAGGAAGACGCGGGCTCGACGAAAAATGAGAAACCTTCCCAAAAACAAGCTGAAACTAAAACGCTGAATTGAACCAGGGCGTTTTGTGTGATTTCGGTTTCGACAATCGAGTTCGCAACCGCGTGTCGTGCGTTGCAAATCTTTGAAAACACGTTACAAAGTCCACCTTTCTACCCCCCGCACCTGCCGAGCGTCGTTCAATTTTTGAGTATTGGAGATCGGAGTTGGCTGAGAACACGTACGAAGGCATGTTCCTTTTGGACAGCGGCAAATTTGCTGCTAGTCCAGAGAGCACCACAAATCATGTGCTTGAGATCCTGCAAAAGGCTGGAGCGACAGTAGTTGCCCACCGCTCATGGCAGGATGGCAAGTTGGCTTACCCGGTTAAGGGCCAGAAGAAGGGCCTGCACTTCTTGACTTACTTCACGATGCCTGCTGCTGGCCTGGAGCAAGTTACACGTCAAGTGTCGTTAAGTGAATACATTTTGCGTCACATGGTGTTGAAGCATCCTAAGGTGCTTTTTGATGCCATGGTTGGTGCCTTGAGTGGCAAAGAAGGAACGTTTCGTCACGTTGAAAACGTTGATGAGGCACCTCGTCCAGTTCGCCGCGGCAGGGATGAGGAGATTCCGATCGACGCGATTGAAGAAATGGAAGAGGATCGTTAATTGGCATGGATTTAGTGGAACTCATCGGAGTTTCTTTTTGCATGTCGTGTTACGTCTGCCTTGTGGGTTTAAGATGAAGCCAGTGTGGCGGTAATGGAGGGCTCATCATGGCCAGTTTCAATCGAGTCATTTTGGTTGGTAATCTGACTCGCGATCCGCAGGTGAAGTACACTCCCGGCGGTCAAGCTGTGTCAGAAATTGGGCTGGCGGTTAATCGTTCTTGGTTTGATAAGGGTGCGAATCAAAAGCGTGAAGAAGTGACTTTTGTGGACGTCACGCTCTGGGGGCGGACTGCGGAAATTGCGGGAGAGTATCTCGGCAAAGGACGACAAGTTTTGATTGAAGGTCGTCTTCAGCTCGACCAGTGGGA
>CAIJTL010001578.1 GCA_903823545.1 uncultured Planctomycetaceae bacterium | reverse complement strand
TGTTGGTTTGGTTGGGACGTCGGTTTCATGAGTCTGCGGCGAGGCAGATTTTGTTCGTCAACTTGGTGACGTCTGCGTTGCTCTGCGTTTGGATGGTCGTGGCGTATGAGCCGCTCAAGCCCACTGTCGATCGCGATCAAGCGGCCTTGTTCGGAAGATATGATCGGTTTCAGTTTCGTTCGTCATTCAGTTGGGTCGGGGAGTCGCGGACCGAAACACTTGAACGAACTCTGCCGAACGGTCGAGTCACCAGCTTCGACTTCCCCGTTCGCTGGGGACCGGACATTCGCCTTGAAGTCGGAGTCGATGGCATCAGTTTGTGGCTGACGGCTCTCAGCCTGTTGTTGGTGACGGTCGCACTGAGTTTGGAATGTCGCTCGACAGCACCGTTGCCAGCAACTGCATGGCTGTGGTTGGAGGCGAGCTTGATTGGGACATTCGTCGCGCTGGATGTTGTGCTGTTTTCGATCTGTTGGATGAGCACGTTGCTCGCGGTCGCTTGGTTGATTGGAAGTTACGGCGACACTCAACGACACACAGCAGTTCCGCGACTGATGAAAGCAACCTCAATCGGCGGTTGGCTGGTCACCATCGGACTGTGCGGCTTGGTGCTCGCGTTTGGCTGGTTGCGACAATCTCCGAATCGACCGCATCCGCCGTTGATTTTTTCGATGCCGGAACTGATTGCCGGACTCAGCCATTGGACGGCGGGGGGCGACAACTTGATTTTGTGGGCGAACGTCAGCCCGTGGTTGTTCGGGTTGCTGGTGTTTGGCTTCACCGGGCCGATGCTATTGGCTCCGTTTCATCGAGCGTTCGTGATGTCGGTCTCGTCCGCGCCACCAGCGGTGTCGATTGTGTTGGTCGGCGCGTTGATCAAAGTGGGACTGTATGGCTGGCTGAGATTCATCGTTCCGGTCTTTCCGGACATGCTCCGACTGAATGCCGATTTCTTGTCGACGCTCGTCGGCATCAGCAGTCTGCTGGCCGCAGTGTTGGCGTTTGGTCAAACGAGTTGGCCTCATCGCATTGCGTTAGCGACGACAAGTTCCATTGGGCTAAGCCTGCTCGGAATCATGACCTTCACGCTCGAAGGTCTGGTCGGAGCGATGCTGCGTCTGCTCAGCCACGGCCTCACCGCCGCTCTGTTGTTGTGGTTGCTCCCTCGGTCATCAGAGCAAAGTCCGCAACCGGACGCTCTCGCGAACGAACCTCACGATCACCCGGTCAGCAAACGCCACCGGACGCTCTTTCGCCTCACACTCTGCGCGTGGATCGGGCTCCCTGGCCTGAGCGGTTTTGTGGCGGAGTTCATTTCGCCGTTCGGCCTCATTCAGCACGAGTTCAATCTGGCCCTCGTCAGCCTCACCACCAGCGGCCTCATCGCCTGGATGTGGGTGCGAGCCGACCGCGACGAACCCCGCTGGCCAGTCACCCCTTGGAGCCGACGTGATTGGAGCATCGCCACCACACTCATCGCTCTCAACATCGCCCTCGGCATCGCGCCGCAGTTCGTCATCACCCGCATCGAACCCAGCCTCGTCGCGCTGCTCCCAATAGACCGCCCAGAAATCACCGCTCAAGTGGGCAATATCAACTCGCCAGTTACCGCGAATGCAGACGAGAATTAGTCCAACGCACAAGCTCACCTGCGGTGGCCGCTGGTGAAACGCTGAACTCTAAAAAGCCACAAATCAGCCCCCCGTCGAGTGCGCTTGTTCGCAGATGCTGTCAGGCCGCTAACAGAGAAAGCCCTCACGATTCTTTCGGACATAGTCAGCTTGACAGGCATAGGCATTCTCCGGTGAATCGAAAAAATCCGCCGTCAACGCGTTGAACAAATCGTCCTAAACATTCGTGGGCAACGACACCACCTTTTCGGCACGTGTTCGGTGGTCCTTCGGAGGATCAGGGAAAGCCGCCAACGCGTTCCGCAGCAATGACGCGGCGAATGGCATTTGAACGCGATCAAGGGCGTCAACCGTCTCCACCGCGAATTCACCCGACGGGTTGAAGAAGAACTGGTGGAAGCCGCCATTGTTCACTTCGCACACGAACTGCCAAGTGCAAAAGATCGTTCGTTCCTGTTCCGTTAGATTCTCGAATCCCAGCTTCTCGTACCGCGGCCAGATGGCCGTATAGGTCTCAATCGCCAAATCGTAGTCTGGATCTACCGATCCCATAGTGATGACCTGCGCCTGCGAACAACTAATTGAGCCGCACGCGGCCTGACACAAAGGGCTGGTTGCGGTCTCACTTGGAATTGAGTGCCAGAGTGCCGAAAAGTAGGCCAGGATTCAAGCACGACAGTGTTGTCTCGGCGGCTGCAAATCTGTGATAGGACGCGCGGACTAGGCTCTGTCACGCGAACCCGTCCTACGAGGTCTCAACGATTTGCGGGACAGAGCCCAGCACGGCGATCGCCATAGAAAGTCCCGCTTTTATGCAGCGATAAGGGCTGCCCCTGGAAAATCTGCCGGGCGGGTGGCGGGATCTGGGAATTGATGTCGGTAATCCCAATTGTAGAACGCTGGCCGTGAATCGCCTTCTGCGATTGATCGGGTGATTGAATCCAGTCACGGCGATGGGCGTCGGGAATTCTGATAGCAAGGGAATCGCCATGCTTCAAATGGATTGGTTGCGTCAATTGCATCACGCACGTCGTCTCGGGTTTGTTCGTTCGCTGAAGCGGCGATCGCTCAACAGTGCTCCTTCGGCCGAGGTTTTGGAAAACAAGTGCGTTCTTTCGGCGATCAACACGGTCGCAATTCTGGACGACTCAACCATCACCGACGACGCAACGGCGGATGACTCGCTTCCGTCCGACGAGGGTCTCACCTTTGAAAAGCAGGATCTGACCGACTGCGAATTCGAGGTGTGTGACTTGGTTTCGATGGATGGCGAGTTCTCAGATGAAATGGGTGATGAAACCGGTGAGTCCGATGGCGAATTTCAGTTCATCCGCTATTCGTTCGGGATGAATTTCCGAGGCGGCGTCGCTGATGGTGATGAGGCTGAAAATGGTGACAGCGAAGTGATTGACGGAGAGTTGGCTGACGAATTTGAAACCGTTGACGAGGGTGATTCAGAAGACGGTGAGCAGGTCAAAGTGATTTACTACTTTGGCATGTCTGGCGGGTTCGATGGCGAAGAGAGTGATGACTCGGAAGTGGAAATTACCGATCTCGAAGCCACTGAAGGTTACGTTGATGACGTGACGCTGATGCAGAAAGAAGATTACGTCCTTGATGATTTCGTGACGTTCGATGATTTCGGTGCTGCGAAATCTGGCTTGGCGGACTCAGTTCCGAATCCGATGTTGTTCCGAAATCTCAGCTTTGGCGGTGCCCCCAGTCTCGCTGCGGCAGCAGCTCCTGTTGTCGAGCAGGCCGCCGCACCAGCCGCAGCCGCGACTAATCTGGTGAGCCTCGCGTCGTCCGGTGTCGGCAACATTATCGCGATTCCGGGCGCTGCCGGGTCGAGCACCGGCGCGGCGACAAATTTGTTCGCCTCACAGAACGTGATCTCTGCGGCTCCTGTCATGCTGGCTCAATTGAATGACGGGGCGTGGCAGGAATCGGCAGACAACGGTTCCGAACGGAGTTTGGACTTAGCTGGCTCCACCGAAAGACTCGGCGACAAAGTTGATTCAAAGACAGGCAAGTCCAAGGTATCCGATGCCTCTGCGACAACCACCGACTCTCTGACGGAAGAGGCTGTTCGAGATTCGGATTTGAAGAAGGTTGATGACTACATAAAGCAGGTTGGCGATGAAGTCCGCAGCGAACCACAAGTCGTCCCCGCCACTGAGATGTCGGCCAGCGAAGATCAAAACTCGGATCGCAACCAAACAGCGAATGCTGAAGGCAATGACGCTCAACATCGACGTCAGGTAACAGACAGCAAGATCGCTGAATCGGAACAACGCACCGAAGCGATTCGCGCGGTTCAGAAGCAACTGTCTCAGAATCAGGCTCGAAGAGATACGACCAAACCGTCTGAGTCCGTTCGCCCGGTGTAAAAGAGTTTTTCAAAAAAACTACTCTGAAACTAGCGATATGCACCAACCCGAGAGCCACTGAGACAAGCTCACTGGGCGAAATACCAATACAGTGCAACTTCAAAACTCACGCTTCGGGTTGATGAACCGAGGCAAACCGCGTTTCGACAATCCGCTGCCCATCCACAAACAACAACTCATGTGGATCACTTTCAGCGACTAAGCCGTTGACGGGGACAGCAACCAAGTCTGCTCGTTTGCCTGGAGTTAGTGTTCCGCAATCGTCAGCGAATCCCAACGCTCGCGCGCCAGAGATGGTCCCCATCTCAAGAAGCGTCTTCGGCGAGACGTCAGCAAAGCGATTTCGAAGAAACACGAGTTCGTTCCAAACGCTGAGGTCTGGATTCGAGCCGCGACCATCGGTGCCGACAGCGATGTTAACTCCCCGATCCAACATGCGTCGCCACGGATGCGGTTCATGGCGGAAGAACTCATGAGTTCGCGGGCAATAGACGACGCTCATGTGCGGACGAGCGGCCAGGAATTCAATCTCGTCTTCTGCGAGATAATTTCCATGCACAATCAACGCTCGCGGTGATTGTGCCAATGCTCGCAAGTAATCAAACGGTCGAAGGCCCGTTGACAGGCCATTGCTTGGCATTGCCCCGAAGGCTCGCAGCATGTCAGCAAACTCGCCCTGTCCAGTTGCAAGGAACTCCAATTCCGCACGAGTTTCTGCCAGATGCATGGCCACAGGAACGTGCCGCTCCTTCGAGATCGCCACAAGTGCCACGAGTAACGGCATGGCGACGGAATACGGCGCATGTGGACTCAGCGCCGCGAAGTTGTTTGTTGAGGCCAGCCACTGTTCCGCAATCTCCACTTGTGGCGATTGGCTCTCCGAACGCAATCCGATCAGCTCACGAAACGCGACAACGCGCGGTCCCGATGTAGGCGAGTACGTAGCCGTCATCGCTCCGCGTGACGAGCCGGTCGCTTCAGTCAGACGATGATTTTCACCTGGGCTGTAGCAACTTGAAGCGAACGGCTCATCACGCGGAGCGTGATGGCTACGTAGAGGTGTCGCATCCAACGACCAGCCGTCAGTCGCGATCTCGCCCAAAAGTGTCGTTCCGGCGTCAGCGGCTTCTCGCCATCCGGCTCCGATCGCAGCAGACTTTGCGGCCGCGTCGTTTTCAAACGCCTCTCGCCGATAGGCCATCAACGATCGAATCCAACTCGTAAACGGCAACGACGGCTCGAACGGCTGTGTGACGTGACTGAATTCCAAATGCGTGTGAGCGTTGACCAACCCCGGAAGGATCGCCACATCACCGAGATCTTCGGCAACCTCTTGAGGCTTCGCCCGTCGCACATCTGTGATGATTCCGTTCGCGATCTCGACAATGCCGTTTTCAATCGGCGGTCGTTCAACAGGAAAGACCCAGCGAGCTTTCAAACGCGATTGCATCATCTAATCCTTGGAGTGCTGCGGCTCGACGCAGCCCTTCATCAATGCGGAGTAACACGGCCACAATTGTTGGCCTTTCGTCATGAGCAGACGCCGTGAACGGTGCTCGCCACGACCAACTCTCGTGATGTTCGTGGCCTGATGACCGCGATCCAAGGAGTGCTGCGTCGAGCCGCAGCACTCCAGTGTTTTACTCAAACGCGGTCCGCAGTCTTTCGATCGCCTGCATCAGTGGGCCGACTTCTTCGGCCAGCAAGTATCGTTGAGTCACCAGCGAATCAATCGACGCTCGATATTGTCGAGCGTACTCTGCGAACGTGCCGTAACGTTCTTGCAAAGCCGGACGCGGATCACCTGATGTTTCACGTTCCGCTTTTGTCTTAAGAAACGGAATGTATCCGCCGCTCAATCCGAGCAATTCGTTGGCCGCTCCGATCGAACGACTTCGCAAGTTCCAACTTGTGTAAGTTCCGATGGGCGTTGCGACCGCAGGCAATAGCAATGTTCCGAGTTCGTTGTTGTCTGGGCCGTATGCGGGAATGTTAATTCCATAGATGCCTCGACTAATTGGCGGTTCGATCGTTGATCGTCGGGAGCGATAAAAGTCTGGGCCACGATCGAGCTGTTCGGGTTGTTGAATCACTTCCGGATAACGAACGCCGGGAAGCGCGTGCCAGCCACTCTCTGATTCACGCCAACCGACCAATGTCTTGTCAGCGAAACGAGGGTACGCATTTGGCGGAGGTTCTTTTCCGGTGCGAACCCAATCATCCAAGGCTGTCAGCAAGGCTCGGATCAATGGACGATAGTCGGCCGGATTTCCAATGAGCTGTCCGTTCCCTGGAGCCGATGCCGGGACGCCACTTCCCGGTCCGTGTTGAGTACCACCGAAACAGTAAACACGAACTTCTGGTGGAATGACCGCATCGCGTTGGCCTTTCGGATCGGTATGCACCAGCGATCCAGCTCGATGCCAATACTCGCTGCTGCTCTGCGTGTGCATCACCTTGGGGACAGTGCCACGCACTCGATCGCGATGCAGAATGCCGTCCTCACGCCCGGTGAAAGGGTCAAGTTCGTCACCATAAGTGAAGGGAAATTGGTCGGCGGGAAACAGATGATTGTCGTGTTGTCCGTTGTGTCGAGTCGGCGATGCAAAGCGATGATTGAAGAACCCCAAACCAGCTCCCGCGACATGCGGCATCACTGCGTCGAACACTTGCCGATCTTTTTCGTCAGCATTGAATCCGTCGTACAAGAACTGCCGCAAACAACGACCTGACTGAGACACACCGAAGCCATACGCTCGCCACATGGCGGGCTTCGGATTTGCCTCAACAATTCGCAAAGGATTCTTTTCGGATGCCTCGTATTTCAAGAATGAGATGAGATCACGAATTCCCGCTAAGCCGAGCCCCTGCACGATCGAACCTTGACCCTCGTAAACCAATTCGTAGATGTAGCCAGGACGGAATCCACCGCTGACAATGAGGTCAATCTGCGGCAACAGGCTGCGCTCGCCGTTTTCTTCAATGTTTCGTTTTTCGAGTCGCCATTGCGCACGCGGGATGACAACGCGAGCCTCTTTCTCTCGTTCTCGCCACGTCAGCACTGCTTCACGTTCGCCACGCTCGGTCGGCTCGAATGAACCTTGATTTGCCCATTGTGACAGTGTGTGTCGCTCAGCAGGCGCATCGACCACGACCTCGGCCCGAACAACTCCGACCACCGGCTTCCCATTTTCGATCGCCATCGGCGCCTGCAATCGCAAGCGACCACCACCTGGGTGAGTCTCTGCAATCCAGCCACTCCAAAGAACGACATACCCCTTCCGCATCAAAAACTCGTCTGCCCCACCATTGAACTGACCGAGCGCTACTTTGTTGCCTCGATTGTTGACGTCATAGAGAACCGCGCCGTTTCCTTTCGAAAGATCATTCGGTGCGAGCCATTCGACATCCGCCGAGAATTCCACCAATCCTGCGTCATTCCGCGGTGCAAGTTCGATATCGATGACCTGTTGATTCGCCCCAAGCTTCGGATCGACAGCAAAAAACGCCGTGCCGCGTATTTTCTCGTACGCCCCGACTCCATCGAACACGCGACCGTCTGCATACGGTTCGCGCGACTTGATCTCGATACGTGTCACTGCCGCTAACAAATTTGAAGCTGACGCTGCGTGAACGAAAACGACGACCGCCAACAAACATGAGAAGACATTTCGCATCAAATAACTCTCCCAAAACCGGCTCATCGCCATTCCTGTTGAAATGCAAGATTCTCACGCAGAGACGCAGAGTTCGCGGAGAATGCTTCTCTGCGGTCCCTGCGCCTCTGCGGGAGACCTCTTCAAAATCAATCTATTCCAAAACAGATCGCCGAAAGATCCAAAACTATTCCGGCAATGCCGAACGCTGATACATGTTTTTCAGCGACGGGTTACACAGGCCGACAACGTTAAAGGGATGCACGGCGTCCGCCAACTCAGCCTCGAAGCGTTCGATAATCGCGCGCCGCTGTTCGCCGTGAACTCTATCGATCTCTCGCAAGACTTCCCGCAAACGTTCCCACATCCTTGAGACAACCTCGCGCCAATGACGATCGTCCGCTCGCAGAAACGCCGGAGCAAACAAACCTGTCGAGACAACACGCGCTCGTTCGTAACTCGTCGCCGCTGCGAAGTAGAGCATCGACATCGACGCGAACAACCGGAACTCACCCATTGCGGCGAAGCAACCGCTGACCAATAAGTCGATCAATTCGACTTCAGCCAAAACGTTCGCCTCGTAAATGCGAAGCTGAGCCAGCAAGTCTTCACGTCCTAAATGCCGGATCAAGATTCGCGACAGCCGTTCAATTCCACACAACGTGTGAGCGATCCCCGAACTGTGGAGCGGATCAATAAACCCTGCCGTGTTTGGCAACATCGCCCACCACGTTCCGACAGCGTTCGCCAACTTTCGCTGCATGCGACCTGTCGCTCTTAAGCCACCATCCGGTCGCACCACTTTCGCTGACGCATATTGTTCGGCAATTGACGGGAATCGATTCAACCAATGCTCCCATTCTTCGCGAGCATTACCAGCAGGGCCTCTTCCAGCGAGCGGTGATCCCGCGAAGACCTCTGGCTTAGTCATGTCTTGCACGAATCCCGCACTGACCGTCTCATCATTGAAACGAAGCTGCCACATCCAGCCACCATCGAAGACGTGATGCAGCGCCGCGTGATCACAATCAAAGGGGTGATCGGTCACACTGATCTTGTTCGCGTTCAAGCATCGACGCCATCGGGTCACATCACCAAAGTGGGCAAAGACTGTCCGCGACTGTGTTTTCAATTCATGCGTTTTGTCAGCGATTCCTAATCGGCGAGCGAGAAACCGACCTTCGCCGGAACCATCGACCACAAAACGAGCCTTCAAGTTCGTCGCTCTGCCTTCAGGCGATAATTGAAGACCACCTAATTGCGGAGCAACGAACTTCAGCTTCATCGCCACGCCATCACCACTCGGTTCGAGCTCAATGACGTCAGTCTGTTCAACGCAGTTTGCCCCGGCCGATTCTGCTTCGCGAAATAAAAATGCATCAACATCCTGACGCAGCCAATGCGTGTCGGACGATTGATCGCTATTGCTGGCGGCGACTAACAACTCCGTCGAGTGATCGGCATCCGCGACAAACGGCTGGCCTGCCTCGTGGTGAAAGTACGAGAAGCCGCGCTTGATCCCCGAAACGATCTGAGGATGCGTCGCCTGCCAAGTTCCGTACTTCGTCAGTGGTGCGATGCGCGGCAAGTCATACTCGCGGCACAAGTCACCGAGCACCAAGTTCGCAATCGGCGTGGATGACTCGCCGATTGCGAATCGTGGATGCGAACCGCGATCAACCAATGCGACCGACAGGCCCGCCTGCCGCAGGACCAACGCCAGCAAGCTACCACCAAATCCACCGCCGACTATTGCGACATCAACATCGTGATTCATGAAACTTCACGTCCAATTGAATGCTAACCGACGCAACTGCACACGACCGACTGCGGCACTGTCTGCGTCAGGTTCATCGCCCGCAAGCGTTCGGTTCGCGCAGCAGTACAGATTTGGCACTGCGAAAAGCGATCGGCGTCCCACACATCGGCGAAGACTCGACCGCGACGAAATGCCAAGCATTTTTCGGTAACTTCTTCGAGCGACCTCAACCGAGGTTCGTGAAACCAACCGTCCGCCTGCCATTGATCCATCGCTCCGTTGCCTGATCGAGTCGGAATGATCGAGCAACAATTCACACCAACATCGAACGCGAATTCAACCGACTTAATAGCCCATTCGATACCTTCTTGTTCGGTCAAGAACGGCGGACGAAGCAATACAAACGCCCGGAGTGCAATGTCCTGCCATGTCAGAAAGCTCGCCGCTTTCGCGAAGTCGTCGAGCGTCATTCGTTTGTTCAATCGAGACAGGACATCGGGATAGACTGTTTCTAAGCCCATCGCAATTTCCAACGGTTTGCCGACCAAATCGCGAAATCGAACAGCCCGATCATCAATCAACAACGGATGATTCTCGACGATGATTCGATCAAACCTCCGAACTCGGTCGGCAATCGCGGGCCAGTCGGAAGGGGGGATCGCCGACGCATCGAAGAAGTTTCCGCTGTTGTAGAGCTTGATCACGCTCGCAGCCGCAAGCTGGTCCTTCGGAAGTTGGTCAAATGCCGCGTCAATTTGTGCTGGCACCGCCTTGCGTGGAGTCGGCTCATCGAGCGTATGCTTCCAGAGATCACAGTAAACACAACGAAACAGGCACTCGCGATTGGCCAAAAAGAGAGTCACAACGTCGAGCACTCGGCCATCCGCTTGCCGTTCTGGTTCGATGAAAGAAGTCACCGGTTTCCACGGATCGGTCGCAGCCTTCGGCCCGCGAGCCGCAAGTACTTCGTGATCAGTTAGCGACGGCCAATTCACGATCAATCAATCCCTAAGCTGCGTTCGATTTCGATGGATTTCGGATCAAGCATGATGTAACGCAACGGGTCGCTATCGGACTCCCTGGGTCGGATACCGCTCGCCGTCTTTCCAACACCAGACCATTCCGAGTTTGCGGGGTTGTTTGTGTCGTTTGACCCATAGCCATTGGGATTTGGCTTAAACATCTTCATCGAATCGCTCGACATCTTCTTCGCAGACTGCATGAGCCCGCAGCCAGGCAACCCGATGAAGAGCGACGTGACGATGATGCATCGACATGCCAGACGTGACATAGTTTTGTCTCTCTGTATCGAAACAGTTGCCGAGCGTCCTTGCCGACCGACAAAGCACTGCGGTTGGATCGTTAAGAAGTGAGGTGAGAGTTCTCAGAATTCGCTGCGACTCTGTTTTCAACACAGAAACACAGAGGACACCGAGACTGCATGGATGGTGAATCGAAAGCGTTAGGGAAAGGGTGCAAGACCGATTCATCTCGCAAAGTTATGAAATGGTTCCATCAAGGGTGAGTTCTCCCAGCTTTTCGCAAATGCGTCGAGGGGGCTTTGATCACACAAGTTCGTTTGGGCATCTTGCTGGTTTGAAATTCGGTGCTGGGTCAGTTTGTAGTGACCCGATTCATCGGGTCGATGATTCGACCGCATCAAAGCGGTCACTACGAGCGTAACTGACCGACTATCGAAAATTCATGTTGCTGTGATCGGAGGGGTCTGATACAAGCCGCCGCCTCTCATTCGGCTGACTCGGCAAAAGGTCCACTGCGACTGCCGTCGGCACGACGAATCACCATTCAATTTCCTTCCTGTCACAACTCCCACCTTCAGGCCACTGCAGGAGCCCTTCTATGCGCAATTCCAGCTTTTTGGCGGCGTTGCACGACTTGTTTGAAGTCGATGCTGGCACCATTCAACTCACATCCGTGTTGAAAGATATTCCCGGATGGAGTTCGCTCACATTCATTGGACTGATCGCCACAATTGACGACGAGTTCGGGGTGTCGATTTCTCCGACAACGATTCTCAAATGCGACACAGTTGCTGATCTGCTACTGGCGATCGATGTCGATCAGACTGAGGTCGAAACGTCACCGCTGAAGATGGCAGCTTAGTAGTCACTGCGGCTATCCTCGCAACGTCACGAAATGGTTCCGGCGAGCGGGGCGACAACATCAATTGCCCCGTCACCGTTTAACCGCAACGCCAAC
>CAIJTL010001577.1 GCA_903823545.1 uncultured Planctomycetaceae bacterium | reverse complement strand
CTAGAACCGGTTCGTATGACGGCCCAGAATCACTGACGAACCAACCTGATAGATTCGTCGCCCCCCAAACATGTACCAGAACGCTCACCAAAATCCCCGCGAACATGGTGCGCCACGCGACCTGATCCGCTCGGCTGATTTCCTCTTCATCAGCCAATTCGAGAAGAACGACTTCGCTCGATGAGTTCCAAAGTCCCGCCGTTGATGCCGTGAGAGGAGAGGTTTGCTCGGCGTCCAACAATCCAACTCCACACCCGTCTGAACGAAGCGGAGTTTCTTGAAATCGCTGCCGAATAGTTTCCGCCACCGCACTCACGATGACACTCCTGGCCAATGACCATCTTAAAAGATCGGAGGAAGTATAACTCACCGAGCCAATAAAGTGCGCGTCAATTATGTTGCGAACTGATGGATGACCATCCGCAGACCAACGATATAGATTTCTTTGAAAACTGGTCGAAACCTTGGTCCAAGCTTGGGGTTCAATCCAGGCACCGATGGACCGAAGTTTGAAACCAACGAAACCGTTTTCGAATGTTACTAATGGTAACAGATTCCTTATCTCACAACTTGGAACTCGCTCATGAAACGAATGATCTGGACGCTCAGCATTGTGGCTATCGCGTGTGTCGCGACAGCAATTGCTCAATCACCTGGTGGTCGCGGTGGACCAGGTCGCGGCCCTGAAGGTCCTGGGGGGCCGGGTCGTGATGGCCGTCCGCCGATGCCAATTGTTGAAGCCTTAGATGCTGATCATGACGGAACAATCACTGCCGACGAATTGAAAAACGCAACGACAGCCTTGTTGACTCTCGACAAAAACAAAGACGGCAAGCTGACCGAAGATGAAATCCGCCCGCAACAACCCGGTCGTGGGCCAGACGGCGGTCGTGGTGGACAAGGTCCCGGCCAGCCAGGACGGGGGGCTCAAGGTGGTCGAGGCCAAAATGGACCTCCACCAGGAAACGGCCGAGGCGGTGCAGGTGGCGGTCGCCCTGGTGAGCGAGGCCCGGAGGGACGTGGTCCAGAAGGGGATGGACGTGGTCCTCAAGGGCGGGGGCCAGAAGGACGCGAAGGTGCTGGAGGACCGCCGCCTCATAATCCCGAGCGATTTGCCGATCACGCGATGGAATTTGATGCTGATAAGGATGGCAAACTCAGTCGAGAAGAATTGTTGAAGTTTGGAGAAGAGATGGGACGTCGCCGAGCGGCGGAAGAAGGCCCCGGTGGTAATCGTCGTGGTCCGGGTGGTCCTGGAGGCGATCGCCCGAATGATGAAGAACGTCCTGAGCGTCCGAAACGCCCTGAATAGGTCGATGGATTTCGCAGTGCGGAACAGAATCGAACGAAAGCAAAAAGCGAGTGTGCCAGTCATGGCCACTCGCTTTTTCTTTGGCTACCAGAAGATGAAAAATACTTCGACCAGATCATCAAGCCGCGTTGCGTTGGACCGGTACTTGGTTCATTGGCTTCTCCGCTTGGCAGCGCTGAGTTAGACCTTTGAGCCACGCGGGACCAATGAGATACTCCGCCGCATAACTCGCCAATTTGGCGACGCGATTGAACAGATAACTGGGCCGCAAACTATAGGTCAGCGCGTTATACCTTGTAATCGCCTCCAGAGTACGCTCGTAATTCTCCTCGTCGATGTTTTGACGCATCGTTTTCGACTTTTCGAGCAAGACTTGTAGGTTCGGATTGCCTTCATCGCTGAAACATTCCACGACTCGGAAGCCGCAACTTTCCGCCAACATTTTCAAGCTACTGGGAGTGAAATTGGTGATGTGGGCGAAATGAAACAAACGAGATCGCGTTGCGAACGGGGCTGCGAGATTTGGACACTCGACGTATAGCAAGCCGTTGGCGGGGAGCATCTTGTGGATGTGCTCAAGGGCGCGTCGAGGTGATCTAAAGTGCTCAATAACGTGAATGAGCAAGATCACGTCGTGCTGCTGGCTCACAGGAAGATCAAAGAGATTTCGGTTCTGCACGTCAGCTCGTAGTTGCTCGTGCGAGAATCGCTGAAAGCCTTCCCCTGGATCGATTCCCGCTGCACGATGGCCGTTCAATTCAAACGCCTTGACGTTGCAACCGATTCCGGCACCGACTTCAAAGATAGAATCTTTCGGACCGATGAATGGCTTCAGACGCCGATAGATTCTTTGGCCGTTCACCCAGGCACGCCGGACGCGGCGCGGCGAAGGAGTCTCTTCTCCGTGGTAAGATTGGCGGTATTCGTTCGTGTAAAACTCTTGTAGTTCGGCCTCAGTCGGTCGCTGCCAATGTGCAACCATCCCGCACGTTCGGCAAATTCCGGTGTTGAGCGGCTTGCCATGTCGATCAAGCGTCGCGAGGAGTTCGCGATTCAGGCTGCCACAAAAATCGCAAGGATCATTCGTATGCGGAGTCGTGTCTCCGAGTAATTCAGCGGCCATCTCACAAACTCCTTCTCACGGAACGCTTATTCTTATTCTCCGATTGCAGGCGATCCATCGTGCGGTCGGGCCGACTGCTGGCAAGCGGTGGGGCGATATAGAGCCTCCGTCTCAAACTGGTCAAGGTTTTTCCAAGCTCGCAAAATGGCAAACTTTGCGGATTATTCTGATTCTTGCGATTAGCCTGACATTGATAGTCCTGTTGCCAATAGCGATTGATTCGAAGCTAGGGAAAGAGGCGATTTTCCCTGTTCTAGCGATCCTGTCGCGCAGGACTAGTTCTATCGCGTATGCCGATTTTGACCGCCGATAGTCAGGCTGTACTTCCGCGAAACTGAGTAGAACCGTCACTATCGGTTTCATTGCAAGGTTGGGCCAAAGGACTGGCTTGATGGCAGCGGAGGTCGCCACGGAGGGCAAAATCATGCATTTACTGCACTGGTTGCAGAATTTCCGCGCATTGTGCCAACAGCCTCGCGGACATCGCGAATCGCGCAGTCATCGGGTCGCCCATGTCATGCCGGCGGAGAGACTGGAAGCGCGAGCGTTGCTTTCGGCAAACGTGCTCTTTGTCTCTGGCGAACTGAATGTCTCTCTGGAAGGTTCTGACGCCGTGCGAATCGGGCCGTTTGGGTCCAATGTGTTGGTCGAAGTCGGCAACGACGGGGGCCAGTTTCGTCCGTCAGCCAGTATTGGTTCCGTCCCGGCCGCGAGCGTTCAGAAGATCGTCATTGATGGCGGCGACCAAGAAAACACGGTCGATCTCGGTCGCGTGTTGAAGGCGAACTTCCCGAACCTGACGTCGATTGAAGTGCGTGGCCGTAACGGCGAAGACACGATCATTGGGAGCGCAGATATCGCCAGTCAGCTCTTTGGTGGTGACGGGACTGATTCGATCATCGGCGGCACGGCCAGCGACACGATTGATGGGGGCGACGGAGCGGATTTCATCAATGGCGGGGCGGGCAATGACAGCATCCTCGGCGGCGACGGATCAGACCTCATCTCAGGCGATGATGGGAACGATTCGGTCGATGCTGGTAATGGTCAGGACACGGTCAGTGGCGGTGTCGGTGACGACAACGTTTATGGCGGAAATGGTGAAGACTCGATCCTCGGTGATGCTGGCAATGACTCGCTCAATGGCGACGGTGGCACTGACACGGTTGATGGTGGAGCAGGGAACGACAGCATTCTCGGCGGCGAGTTCGGTGACAGCCTGCTCGGTGGCGACGGCAACGACACGATTGACGGGCAGGGTGGTAACGATCGGATTGATGGTCAGATTGGCGAAGACAACGTTCGGGGTGGTCTGGGCAGCGACAGCATCAGTGGTTCGCTCGGCAACGACGTTCTGAGTGGTGAAGCGGGCAACGACACGATCTCTGGTGGCGATGGGAACGACACGATCTTCGGTGGCGGCGGACTCGATTCAATGCTCGGCAATACCGGTGACGATGTCATTCGTGGCCAGTCTGGCAACGACACGCTCGATGGTGGTGGCGGAGCCGACATCGTCGATGGTGGTGATGGCGATGACCTCATTCAAAGTGTGATTATCACTGCCGCGACGACGTTGCCGGTCATTTCGATTGACGATGGCAATGTGGGTGAAGGTGCAGCGGCGGCACCGTTCAATGTTGCTACGAGTTACACACTCAACGGCGTCTCAGCATCGTCAGCGATCACTGCGAACGACTTCAATGGCGATGGTTTCGTTGATACTGCGATGGCATCCAACAACGGCACCGTCCGTTTGATGATGAACGACGGGACGGGAGTTTTCACGCCGGGACCAACTTTGAATGTTGGTGGTCTGCCGCTGGGAATTACCTCCGGCGATTTCGATGGCGACGGACGAATTGACATCGCGGCATCAAACGCGGGCGACTCCACGATCTCCGTTTTGAGGAATGCTGGAAACGGCACTTTCGCGGCAGCCGTGACTTTGAACTTGCCGAACTTCAGTTTTCCACGGGACATCATCGCCGAGGATGTGAATAACGATGGTCGCTTGGATTTGATCACGGCGAATCAAGTGGGGAATAACGTCTCGGTGTTCCTCGGAAATGTCGCAGGCGGTTTCGGGACTCGCCGCGAATACGCTGCCGGAAACGGGCCGACGGGCTTAGTCGCCGCCGATCTGAATGGTGATGGTCAGAAGGATTTAGCGGTCACCGATCAGAACTCGAACCAAGTCACCACGCTAACCAACAACGGTGGCTCTTTCGCGACCAGCACGCGATTTAACGTCGGTCAGCGACCGGTCACGATCGCGGCGTTTGATATGGATAACGACGGCGATCAAGACTTGGCTGTCGGCTGTTCTGGCAACGATGAAATCACAATTCTGCAAAACAACGGATCGG
>CAIJTL010001576.1 GCA_903823545.1 uncultured Planctomycetaceae bacterium | reverse complement strand
GGCGACCGTAGGACACGTCGCGTTTGATGAACTTCCACAAGCGTTCGATCAGATTCAGGTTCGGGGAATACGACTGGACGCAACTAATCAGTCACAACACCTCTAGTCGCAATTGCACTCGAGGATGCGGATACTCAAACCGCTCGCGCCGAAACGGTTCCCGCTCACCCTCTGAAAACGTCAATCGAGCCATCCTTGACTCCCGCTTCACGTCGTCCGATGTTCTACCACCCCAACGACCCGAGTTCCCTCAAAAAACACCGCTTCTTCCAAGACCTCATTAAGAGCCGCGTGAAGAGAAGAATAGTAACGACTGTAGTCATGTTGTTTTCCTGACAAACAAAATCAACGTTTGGCTCACTCTTCGTCAGCCAGAGCGCGTGCCTCAACAACCTTCGCCAAGTCGTGCTTGTTCTCAGCGGAACTCAATGACGTTCATTTGCCAGTGATCGTCGCGATCATGATTCCCGTTGCGACGGAGACGTTGAGCGACGTCACTAGGCCGCGTGGAGAGATGCAGCAGATAGAGTCGCAATGTTCGAGAGTCAGGCGGCGCATCCCTTTTTCCTCGTTGCCGACGATCAACAACCAGGGGCGACCGCGATCAAGTTGAGAGACATCTTCTGTGGCATGTTCCGAAGTGCCGAGAACCCACAGGCCGGACTCTTTGGCGACAGTCACGGCGCGAGCCAAATTCGGGACGATCGAGAATGGGATGTGCTCGACGCCACCAGCGGCCACGTCGTAGACCGTGCCGTTCATTGGGGCTGATCGGTCTTTCGTCACCACGATTCCTTGAACGCCAAAAAACGCTGCGGTGCGAAAGATTGCACCGACGTTGTGCGGATCTTGGAGATTATCGAGCGCCAACCACAGGCCGCGTCCACCCGCTCGAGAGGAAACATCGGCACAAAGTTGTTCGAGCGATACGTCGGTTCGTTCTCGGACTGATGCGGAGATTAAAGTCTGTCGTTCGAATTTCTCTTCACGATCTCGGTGATCGCGGCGAGCGACCTTCCCCAGTTTTGTGATGCGAACTCGACTCGCTTGCGCCGCTTCGATGACTTCATTCCATGCGGGGCTGGGGGCTTCCGTCCCGACTCGGATTTCAAAGACATCTTCAGGCCGAGTTTGGATGGCGGCCAATACGCTGTGAGGGTTCTTCAATTCGAGGGCCACGCGGTTTCCTTTATTTGCGTCGAGGGTCCTGATTTCGTTGTCGTTGCGCTTCGTAGAACAAAATGCCTGCCGACACCGCCGCGTTGAGCGATTCGACAACGCCGAACTGCGGGATCGTGATGAGGCCATCGCAAGCGGCCAGTAATTCCGGTTGAATGCCGATCCCCTCGTTACCGATCACGATGGCGGTCGGGCCTGTGAGATCGCATTCAAAGAGCGGTTGTGTGGCAGTTTGACTCGCTCCAAACAAGCGAACGCCGCGCGCTCGCAACTGAGCTGCGAGCGTCAAAAGATCGTCCGCTTGTGCAATCGGCAGATGATTCACCGCACCGGCGGAACTTCGAGCGACTTGCACGGTGACATCGACTTGCCCTTGTGAGGCCACAAACAGCGCGTCGACACCCAGCACGTGAGCTGACCGAATCACCGCGCCAAAGTTGTGCGGATCTTGCAGGCCGTCGAGGATCGCAAACAGCGACTGCGACGTGGACGCAACCACGACGTCATCGACGTCATCGAACGGAAACTCTCCCATCTTGGCGAGGAATCCTTGATGCTCCTGCGAGTGACAAAGCTGGGTTAGTCGTTCCGGCATCGCCCGAATCAGTTCGACATGCTCATCGCGATCCGAGTGCGCGGCCCAGTCGAAAACAAAATCGAGATCGTCCTTCGGAAGCAGCTCGCTGACGTGCAACTCCAGCACGGGCCAACGTCCAGCACGCAGCGTTTCCAAGACGGTGTGACGTCCCCACAGCCAGCACTTCTGATGATTTCCCAGCAGCTTGGTTCTTTTCCTTTGCCGCCGATACCGTTCGACCATCACAACCTCATGGAGTGGATTCAACTGCCGAGAAGCCAATCCGCTGGTCCCGGTTGAGAGCGAGAAGGTAATCAGCGATCGCTTTCGTGTCGTTGCTACGGGGGAGAAAAGTAAAAGCCTGTGCGATTGCCTCGATTGGTGCAAAATCTTTTCAAAAATCAGCGACACAGATTTCATTCGTCGCGCCAATACAACTGACGTGACTCGGTGATTGAGACTCGAGCTTCGGATTTGCGGATGACGCATTACTTCCAAACCGGTTCGGCGACGCTAGGCATTCACAGGAGAGGCCGCTCCTGATGGATGAACTCACGGCACAGGTTGTTGCGAAGGGGCTTCAGGCTGGCGATGTCGAATCGTGGCGGAAGGTTTACGACGCATTTGCGCCGGCCGTGTGGCGAATGGTGAGTCGCTGGCTGGGGCCATCATCTGCGGACGTGGCCGATGTCGTTCAAGAAACGTTTCTGGCGGCGGCACGGTCGGCGAGGAATTTTGATTCCGCCAAAGGGACGTTGTGGTGGTGGCTATGCGGGATTGCTCGAAATCAAATGTCGTTGCACTGCCGACGCACGGCACGACGTCGCGAGTTCGTCAACGAGTTGCCCGACATCGAACACGATGATCCGCCGACCGCTTGGGACGTGAATCCATTGGAACTCGCCGCGTTGTCTGAGCAAGCTTCAGTGGTTCGCGAAGTGTTGCTCGAACTGCCGGACGAGTACGCGCTGCTGCTCTCGGCAAAATACTTCGATGACGTCTCAATCGAGCGACTGGCTGCCGACACTCGTAGCAGCGAGGTCGCGGTGCGATCGAAATTGGCCCGAGCACGATTAGCGTTTCGCGGCGTGTTTGAACGCCGATTTCGGCTGGGGGCGGCCTGTGAGAAATAGACAGCGATGGCGCGAGCGATGGGATTGATGGGAGACATGAGATGAATGAATCCCATCCTTCTCATTCAACTCATTAGTCCCATGAATTCCTCCAAACACAACAACCTCGCACGAGGCGCATCATGCTTCCGACCGATTCTAATGACAACGACTTGCGGCAACTGTTTGCCGCCACCGACCAAGAGGCGGTCGCACCCGATGCGGCACGCTTGGCTGAGCTGCGAGTGCTTTCAACGGCAGAGTTCGTCTCTGCCGGACAAGATGGCTCGCCGATCTTACAGGCCGTTTCAAAACGAACCCGAAGCGTGAGCGAGG
>CAIJTL010001575.1 GCA_903823545.1 uncultured Planctomycetaceae bacterium | reverse complement strand
CTGACACGCGCGAAAGCCATCCGGCTGTCCGAGATCGACGCCGTCGAAGCCGCGATCGATTGAGTTGATGAGGTCTTGATAGAACAGCTCCTGCACTTCGGGATTCGAGATGCAGTACTGAGAGTTGCCGGTCTCCTTCGCCGTTCGCTGCCCGCCGATGAGTGCGAAGTATTCGGGATGTGAGTCGGCATATTTCTCGCGCGGGATCGCCCGTTCGTAGGTGTGTCCGCCGAAGATCGAGTCGACCAGCGGGAAACGATTGTTGGCGATGTCATAAAAACTGCCACGAGCCGGATGCGTCGTATTGAACTCCAGCAGCGGCGTCTTGGTGACGTTGAGATCTGCGGGGATCGCAATCGTCGGCATCTTCAGAAACTCAATCGCTGGTGAGTTGAGCATGTCGATCTTTGCCGCCGAGGTGATCGGCTGATACGGCCCAAGATCCGGGTAGAGAAACCGTGTACCGACGAACTGCCGCAAGAAATCGACAACTCCCTTCGCCGTCCCGATGCGATCCCAAGTTGGCCGGCGTTCCTGAATCGACTTCGCCGGCGCTGGCTGATCGCGTCCCGCAACGATGACATCGCGGCCGACGACTCTTTGAACGTAGCCCCAACCTTTGATCGTCGAGACATCAATCTTCTGCGATCGAGCGAAGGCCGTATCTCCCAGAAAAAGCCCTGGCTTCGTGGTGTTGCGTTTGGCTTCGACGACCACGGGGACTTCAAACCCATTCGCCTGAAACGCGACCTGCATCAACCGCGCCGTCTGCTGCAAACTCTGTTCGACCGAAGGACTCGGCACCAAATCCGGCAGCACGATCTGATAGTCACACTTCGAACCGTCCGCGATCACGAGATCAGCCGCAGTCACTATTGAGTGCTGAAGGCCAACGAAACAGCCAACGAGTAACAGGATCAATCGCATGGACACTCCCCGATTTTTGATGAATGATTCTTCAATTAGCGCGACTCGTCGCTGTCTCGATCAAGTGACAGGCTTGGCCTACCACTCATCCTTCCGAAACGGCGACGCTGGCAGGCCGTCGCGATTGTAGAGTTTGGCTCCGGCGGGGTTCATGCAGAAGCCGTAGCGGATCGCGACAGGCTCTTTGACATCGGGGTGTGAGCAGACGACGGAATCGCCGTCGATTCGAGCCTCAGCCTTCGGTTCCGTAGGCCAATGCTTTCATTGCACGGCTGTTCAAAACACGGGACTCCAAGAACAAGCACTGCAGGTGTTTACAGAAGTCGGCCCAAACCGACAGGGCCACGGATTTCGTCTCAACTCTCTCCAGGATTGGCCAGAATCGACTCGATTCTGTACCAAGACTGATGCGACTTCAGCAAGGCAAAGCAGGATTTTGCTGCGCTGGTAGAGCTACTTTGCACATGACATCGGGACTGCGATTTGACGCTGTCATACTGATGCCAATTGCGTCTAACTGGCTGCCTTTTGCACTGGAAGTAATCTTTCAGCCAGTGTTAACGACGGTTGAAAACGGCGGCGCGGGGGAAGATCGCGGCGGTTGAAAATGGCGGCGCG
>CAIJTL010001574.1 GCA_903823545.1 uncultured Planctomycetaceae bacterium | reverse complement strand
GAATGATGAGTGTGAAAAGTTTACACCGTCGCTTCGCATGTACGAGCATTATGGCACGAACCGGCTGGACCGGCCTCTCACATTCTTTGCAGAAGCTCGAAAACACGATGTCGTCATCACGACTTACAACGTCCTCCAACGCGACCTGGAGTTGTTCACGACCGTCCCTTGGCACGCCGTCATTCTGGACGAGGCACAGAACATCAAGAATCACACGACACAACAAAGCAGAGCAGTTCGTGAACCAAAGCTAACGGCGGGAACATCCTTTCGGATGGCTCTGACTGGCACTCCCATAGAGAACCATGCTGGCGATATCTGGCCGATCATGGATTTTCTCAATCCTGGATTGCTCGGAAACTGGACGCAGTTTGAACGAGATTTCGTCGCCCCCATTCGCAACGACCGCGACGCGAAGATACGCGACTCGCTCAAGCGAATCATTCAGCCCTTCATGCTTCGTCGGATGAAGTCCGATCCCAAGATCGCACCAAGCCTTCCCGAAAAACTGGAGTCCATCGAGTGGTGTTCGCTGACGCGAGAACAAGCAGAGTGGTATCGCACAGTGCTGAGCGAATTGGAAGAGAAGGCGAATACGCCCGATCGGTTCAAACGTCAGTCGGCAGTTCTCACCGTGCTGATGAAGCTGAAACAAACCTGCAATCACCCCGCATTGCTCATTAAGGACCGCTCACAACTCGGTGCAAGATCGGGGAAATTAAACCGTTTGGTCGAGATGCTCGAAGAAGTGCTCGACAACGGTGAGAAAGCCCTGATCTTTACGCAGTATGCTCAAATGGCGACGATGCTCGGCGACTTTCTGGGCGACCGTTTTCGAGTCGGCACGGATGTGCTCTCCGGCGAAAAGTCTGTTGATCAGAGAAAAAAGATTGTCAAAACGTTCCAAGAGGACGCTCGATTCCCGATTCTGATTCTCACGCTGAAAGCGGGCGGAGTCGGCTTGAATCTGCCAGCAGCTAACCACGTTTTCCATTTCGACCGCTGGTGGAACCCGGCTGTCGAAGATCAAGCCACGGATCGAGCCTATCGCATCGGCCAAACGAAGACGGTCAACGTCCACAAGTTCGTCTGCGTTGGCACGCTCGAAGAACGGATCGCTCAAATGCTGGACGAGAAAAAGAGCTTGTCCAAGGAACTACTCGGCGAAGCGAGCGACGAATCGTTGGCCGGGCATCTCAGTAAACTCGACGTTGATGAACTTCGCTCGTTTTTGCGATTGGAAGACAAAGCCGTTGGCGATGACTGACCTTTGGTTAAGAAGCGTCTTCGTCGATTACGAGCATTGCGACGGCTCGCGCGCTGTCGTAGCATCTTTCCGTTTGCCAGATTCTCAGGAGGCCCGTGATGTCAACCAATGAGAAAAGTGAGCGACTCATTGAGGCAGCGGCGGCCATCTTGGACGCTGCTCCGGATCGTCGCCTGAATGCGGTCGTGCTGAACAAGGCTTTATTTTACCTCGATTTGGCGTCGTTGCGTGATCGTGGCGAAACGGTGACTCACAACCCCTACATCGCCCTTCAGAATGGCCCCGTGGTGGCCAAGTACGAGCAACGGCTGATTCGTTCGTTGGAGTCACAAGGAATCGCCAAGCAGATCAGCGAATGGGATGGTTCCAAGCCGATTTTGCTGAAGTCGTGCCCCGAACATTTTCAGTTCGTCGATGCCGACACGCTTATTCTCGTTTCCAAAGTGACATCGCATTTCGCGTCCACTACGTCTCGCCAAGCATCCGACTATTCCCACGAAAATCCCGGCTGGGAGATGGCGTGGAACGAATTCCATAGGACTGGAAAGCATGTCTCCATCAACATGCGAATTGCGCTGCAACAGATCATCGAAGACGATCCGTGGATGGACCTGCCGCTGCTCAATGATGATGAGTTGTTGGCCGCCGCTGATGCTGCTCAGGGAGATGAGTGGTGATGCACTACTCCCCGGAGGACGGAAAATGGCAGATCGGCAAGAAAGCCGCATTGCTCTCTGATCTGCGGGAGCGGATGACACCAGAAGAGTATGCTGAGCAGAAGAAAGCCTTGAAGGAGTTTCTTTGCAGCTACTT
>CAIJTL010001573.1 GCA_903823545.1 uncultured Planctomycetaceae bacterium | reverse complement strand
CGAAGGACAAAGCCATTGAGGATGTTCATCTGGATGAAGCCTTGATTTGGCTTGCAGAAAAAGCGGCAAAAGGTCCTGTGAAGAAGGGCCGAGGCCGCACTGCCGGCCGCAAGAAGGCGGCGACTGAAAAGACGACCGTCGCTGCGCTCAGTCCCGTGAAAAAGAAGGGCGCAAAGAAAAAGGCTGGTACGAAAAAGAAAGCCGCCAAAAAGAAGTCCGCAAAGAAAAAAGAAACCTCTGAAGCGACCGAGTGATGCCGATGTCTCCGCTGCTTATTTTCATCGGAGCCTATTTGGCAGGCTCGTTGCCGTTCGGTTTGTTTGTCGCGCGAGCGGTGAAGGGGATCGACATTCGCGAGCATGGAAGTCGCAACATTGGAGCGACGAATGTGACTCGCGTTGTCGGCCTCAAATGGGGAGCGGTCTGCTTCCTGCTTGATGTGCTTAAAGGGGGCGGTCCCGTTTGGTTGCTACCGAAGTTGCTGTTGGAGGCCGACGATCCGATGCGTGCTCACTGGCAGGTGGCCGCCGGCTTAATGGCGATCATCGGTCACATGTTCCCTGTTTGGCTCGGTTTCAAGGGGGGGAAAGGGGTCGCAACGGCGTTGGGGGTCACTGCGATGTTGGCTCCACAATCAACGGCGATCACGTTTTGCGTGTTCGTGGTGCTGTTCGCGATTGCTCGAATCGTTTCACTCGGATCGATCGTTTGCGCGATCACGTTTGCCGTCTTGCAAATGATCCAGCTTCGGCCCCAACCGTTCGGCTCCGAAACGTGGAGCCTTGTCGCGTTTAGTCTCGCGGTCCCGGTTCTGATCATCGTGCGGCACCGAGCCAACATCGGTCGCCTGCTGCGAGGCGAAGAACATCGGTTTGAGTTCAAGAAACGAATACCGCCCCCAGAAAATAAGCCCGATGGTGACCAAGCCTCGCAATCTGATTGACGATGTGGCGCACGCGAGCCGTGTGCACCACCAACCTCAGCAAACTTGAATTTCGTTCGTCAGCGACAATTCATCCGCCGCATCAAGTGCCGCGTGAGTTGCGAGTTGTTTGTTGTAGTACGTTGAAGTGCGACCGGTCAGAATGACCTCCCCATCTTGAACTTCAACATGCAGGCTGCGAATAGTTCCGCCGGTTCGGAGTCGCACGTAACGTTCAACTGTCTCCGCGATTTCTCGCAACGAGCTCCCCGAAATCTCTTGGGAATTAGAGAGGGGTGCTTCCGGGGCAGCTTCGCAATAGATCTCAGGCGTCATCGTGTTTCCTCCATGAGCGGCATCGAGTCATTGCAACGCCCGGTCCAATCAAGGCGTTAATGGAGGCAAACTGTATAAGCGATTTTCCTGCTGTCAAATTCAAAATCTGACAAGGTCGTCATCACGCTGTTTCAACTGATAACGAGCTTGCCCGTTTTTGTGAGGTAAGAGATAGTCCGCCGCGACTGATTTTGACTGAGTAATCTATGTGATCTATCTCCCCACGGAGCCAAGTTCGTTGGGGCTTTGAAAGTCACGCACTTAAGTTGCAACCACTGACAACTGGCCAAGGACCATCCCCACATGAAGTTTGCGTTGATCATTCCCGACGGAGTTGCCGACGAACCGCAGCCCTCGCTTGGTGGAAAGACTCCGTTGCAGTCCGCGAACATTCCGCACATGGATGAGATCGCGCGACTCGGAATTGTTGGGCGAGCTAACCATGTCCCAATCTCGCTTCCATCCGGTAGTGATGTCGGCACGATGAGTCTTTTTGGGTACGACCCATTGAAGTTTCACACCGGACGCGCTCCCCTCGAAGCCGCCGCTCAGGGAATCTCGCTCGGCCCGGATGATTGGGCCGTCCGCTGCAACTTTGTGACGGTGGCCGACAATCGGATGAAGAGTTTCACCGCTGGCCAAATCCCAAACGACGTCGGCAAAGAGTTGATCGAAGCGTTGCAACATTCGGCGTGTGGAGACGCCCATTGGAAATACTTTGCTGGCGTGAGCTACCGCAATCTGCTGATCTATCGTGGCCGAGGAGAACCGCCGCCGTTTGGCTCTGACACGAACACGACTCCGCCACACGATATCACGGACCAAGTCATCGACTCGCACTTACCGACCGGAACGGGATCGCAATTGTTGCGAGAGTTAATGGCGAGCAGTCGCGAGACTCTGGCCAAGGTTACTTCCAACAGCGGTCGAGGCGAGAACGCGGCGACACAAACGTGGCTGTGGGGCCAAGGAAAGGCACCGGCGCTCGTTCCGTTCGCTGAACGATTCGGCGTTCGCGGAGCTGTGATCACGGCGGTCGATCTGCTGCGAGGCATCGGTCGTTTGCTCGGTTGGCACGTCATCGAAGTTCCCGGAGCGACCGGCTATCTCGACACCGACTATGCCGCGAAAGGCCGTTACGCCATCGAAGCGTTGAAACGTCCCGACATCGATTTCATCGTCGTGCATGTTGAAGCAACCGACGAGGCGTCACACGAAGGCCACGCGGATGAGAAGGTCAAAGCGCTCGAACGAATCGACGCTGACATCGTCCGTCCGGTCCACGAGTATCTTCGTTCGCAAGGTGATTACCGTATCTTGATCAGCCCCGATCACCCGACATTCTTGCGAACAAAGACTCACAGCCACGGCTTCGTACCCGTTGCCATGTGCGGTGCCGGAATCGCCGCAGCGGGCTCGCCAACATATGACGAAGCGGTCGGTGCGTCGTCGTCCTTGTGTTTCGATCATGGCTGCGACCTAATGCCGCACTTCATGAAGTGACTTATGCCTGAAACACTGACGAACTGCGATCAGACCTCAAACAACGACTTGCAGCGGAAAAAACGGCAAACGTTATTCCAGTTGCTGGTACTCGCTTTAGTATTGCCGTTCTTTGAAGTGTTTTTTGCTCGGTGGTGGCACGACGAAAAAAGCTGGTACATCATCAACACTGTAGTATTGATGTTTCCGACAATGCATTGGTGTTTTCTGGATGCAAACGAACTCAGTTTGCGAGATCGGAAGAGCGTCGTGTAGGGAAAGAGTGT
>CAIJTL010001572.1 GCA_903823545.1 uncultured Planctomycetaceae bacterium | reverse complement strand
TGAACTGGGAGCGGAATATCGACTTGATAGAAATCAATTAGCGCTCGCAAGGTGGCGACGATGATCGCGCTGGATCCTGCCAACCCCACTTGTCGCGGGATATTGCTCTGATAACGCACCGCAAAATTGCGATCATGCAATGCCAGTCCGTTCTGCTGACTGAATTCGACAAAGCGCTTGATCGTTGCCTTCACCAGTCGCACGCCGCCGTAGTAACCATGCAACCGCACGTCATGGACGAGATCCTGAACCGAACCGAAACGGCTGCGGTCGTCTTGGCTCAAGACGATTTCGACTTCGTCCCATTCATACAAAACGACTTCAGCCCAGAAGTTTTTCAACGTGAGCGAAATCGTTTTGCCGAAATAGCCGTCCGACGGATTGCCAACCAATCCCGCTCGTGCATACGCACGTCGTCGCAGTAATTCCATGAGAAAACCCCGTCCCACTTTCCGACCAACTCAAACTCGCTGTGAGTTGTTACGAATCCAGAATCTTCTTGGCATGTTCACGCAAAGCCGCGCCGTACTGTGGGTCGTTGAGCGCGAAATCGAAGAATGCCTGGAAGTAGCTTTCAAAGTTTCCGATGTCGAAGCGACGTTCTTGCTCCGTCAATCGCACTCCGATCCCTTTGTGGCCGCGTTGTAGGAGCAATCGGATCGCATCCGTGAGTTGAATCTCGCCCCCTTTACCCGGTTTCGTTTGGGTGAGCGCGTCAAAGATCACTGGACTGAAAACATATCGAGCAGCAACAGCTAATCGACTCGGTGCTTCGGAAACACTCGGCTTTTCAATCAAGTCCGCGAGTTCAAAGAGATCGCCGTCCGCGGAGCCTTTCGGCTTCGCGATTCCGTAATGGACGACTTCGTGAGGCGGAACTTCCTCGAAGGCAACGACAACATCTGCTTTCTCGCTTTCAAAGATCGCCGTCATTCGAGAGACGATGTCGGACTGCGCGTGCATCCCGATGATGGAATCACCCAACGCAACCACAAATGGTTGTTCGCCAATCATCGCTCGACCGCAAAGCACTGCGTGGCCAAGTCCAAGCTGCCGCCGCTGTCGAGTGTAAAAGTACTCGACGTCCTCACGTTCAAACTGCAATTCCTGAAGCTGCTCCTCGCGGCCTGTTTCGCGAAGGAAACTAATTAGCGGTGCATCGATATCGAAATGATTTTCAATCGATGTCTTTCCCTGCCCCGTGATGAAGAGCAATCGCCGAATCCCCGATTGCACCAACTCTTCGACAACGTATTGCACGACCGGTTTACGCCCGACCGGCAGCATCTCTTTGGGCTGTGATTTCGTAGCAGGCAAAAGCCGAGTTCCCCAACCAGCAACTGGTACTAACGCAATGTTGATCATCGAACGATCGTCCCTAGTGAGAATCCTTGTTGGTCATTCAGAAGTATTCCTCGAATTCCGGTAACAAGTGCCTGAACTTTGCCCGGAATTGAGCTTGTCTGACCCGCAGTTTGTGCACGATCCGACCCGTCCCGAAAGCCGTAAAACCCATGATTTGCCGTTAAGCAAATCTTCTCTCCCAAATTCGCCCGAATTCGCGTCGGTCAGGATGATTGCGTAGTCTGGGAAAAACAGGGCGACGATTTCGGGCCTGGTTATGCCTGCGAAATCCCTACGTCCACTCCCGTTTAACAACTTGGCACTCCTTAAAATCTTTCCTGTTGGTAAGAGAGATCAAAGCCGGAAAGCCTCACGTTGACCAACTTTTGGAACCGGACTAAATTCCGACCCACTCGCGGACAATGGGTTATTGCGTACAGATTCTTGGGCGACGCAGTTTCCTTCCGCACGACGATTCTCTGAATGTTTTTCAGCCCTTGCTGTCACGGAGGACGGCGTGCAAAAAGTTGGTTATTGGATGCTCTGCTTGGTGGCCATTACCTGGTTCAGCGTCGGGGGCTGTCAGCGTCAGAGCGTGACATCCCCTGAGCCGATCTGGAGAGGTGCCAATCGCCCAGGATTCGGGGTTGCGCCCGTTCCGGAGCCGCAAGCGATTCAACCTCCGGTCGTTTCGCTACCCCCTTTAATCACTGGTAATCCATGGAAGCCTTCGGTTCCTCTGCGAGATTGGAAACACATCGTTATCCATCACACCGCATCGGAATCTGGCAACGTTGAGACAATAAATTCGGCTCACCTTGCTCGGAAGGATTCTAAGACTGGCAAAGCGTGGCTTGGGATCGGGTATCACTTTTTGATCGGCAACGGAAACGGAATGGCGGATGGTGAAATCGAACCAACGTTTCGATGGCGTCAACAAATGCACGGAGCCCATGCGGGAGTAGAAGAATACAACCAACACGGAATCGGTATCTGCCTCGTTGGAAATTTTGAGAACCACCGACCGTCATCTGCCCAGTTGGCAGCGGTCAAGCGACTCGTCGGAGTTTTGAAGTCGGAGTACCACATCAGCAGCAGCAAAGTTGTTGGACATCGTTCGGTGAAATCAACCGCGTGCCCTGGCAAGCTGTTTCCGCTGGATGAAATTGCCCAAACAAACGATTTGCCGTTGTTGGGAAAACGAGAAAGCGAATTGCAACTGCAGTTCGTAAAGGCCGAAGGGAGCACCCTCGAATGACTAACCCTGCTTACGATCCATGGACTGGCCGCTGGTCTGCCGAGCACGTCACTCCCGCAATTGGTCTCTGTCAACGAAAGCCTTGGGGTGTGATGGCTCCGGCCGATCACTGCGTCCCAGGCAAGCCCAAGAGTGATACTGAAACGACTGCGCTGGAAGTGGCTGTAGTAGGTGCTGATGCTCCTTGGGGCCGCTTCGCGCTTCCGGACGAATCGCCGGTTTTCCTGCCGCACAACTACGAACCCAATTATCCCTATCCGCTCGTGGTCTGGCTGCACGATTCTGAATGGACCGCACGAGAGCTACTCGACCTAGTGCCACGAATCAGCCCACAGAACTTTCTCGGACTCTCCATTGAGGGCTTAACTCCCACAAACCGCTTCGCGGCGGGGCCGATGTCCCCACCGAATTGCCTCGATCCACTCGATGGACTGCTCGAAACACTCAAGGATGTCGCCGGTCAGATGCGGCGCGAGTTCCACGTTCACAGCGAGCGGATCTACCTTGCCGGCTTCGGCGATCAAGCCGCGGTCGCGCTGCAGATGATGATTCGTCGTCCTGAATGGTTTGCGGGGGCGTTGGCTTTTGGATTGCGAAGTTCAAAACTCGACCCGATCACGAACTACGACGGCCTGCGAGGAAAGCGAGTTTTCCTGAGTGCCGGCATTCGCGACGTTCGAGTCTCTCTTCCCGACCAAGTGGCACTCGGTCGCCTGCTGCGCTCCGCTGGCGTCAATGCAGTGCTCCGCTCGTACGACGCTGGCGAAGAGCCAAGCCCCAAGTTGCTCAGCGACATCAATCTCTGGTTGATGAATTCGATTTACGAATCAACGCTGGTGTAAGCCCGGGAGTTGATGGTGGAGCTACGAAGCTCAGTCGCTCAGCGACCGAGCTACCCAATGCGAAAAATAAACGTCCAAAGGTATGACAATGGGCGTCAATAGACGTGCGTAGGCGAGTCGCGGAGCGACTCGCCTACGCTTCCTCGCAGCGTTCCCCTATTTCTTCTCGACCAGCCAAATGTTGCGGAAGCGGATCGGGTTGCCGTGGTCTTGCAGATAGATCGGGCCAGGCTCAACACCTTCCTGAAGCGGGGAGGCAGTCGTCGCTTTCGGAAGCTCGAGGTTGTTGTGAATTTTCACTCCGTTGTGCAGCACGGTTATCCGAGCGTTCGCGGTCTTCTTGCCAGCCGCATCAAACTTTGCGGCGGTGTAGTCGACGTCATACGTCTGCCATTGCAGCGGTGGCAGACACATGTTGGTGTCGGGCTTACTGATCGTGTAGATGCCGCCGCATTCGTTGTGTTCGCCGGAAAGGCCAAAGCTATCGAGGATTTGAACTTCATAGCGGCCCTGCATGTAGCAGCCGCTGTTCGCTCGGCCTTGGCCGCGAGCCGCCGGCATGTACGACAACAGGAACTCCATGTGGAGCGAAAAGTCTTGGAACTTTTGCTTGCTGGTGATTCCTTGAGACATCAAACCGTCAACAAACTTTTTCGGGTCGGTGAAAGCATCTCCTGACTTACCGTCAAAAAGTACGACCGCACCGGCAAGCGGTTGCTTGCCGAGCGTTGGGCTCTTTCGTTCGACTTTCTTCATCTCGCCAAGCGGTTCGCCCTTTGGTGACGTTACGACGGCAACCCCGTTCTTGATCGCTGCGGAGCCGTGTTCGCCGGAGAACGTGGCGACTCCGTCTTTCGCGTTTCCGTCGACCTCGACCTTTTTCTCTTTGTCCCACCCGGCACCGGGCAGCCCGCCGGAATACGCGACGGCGTGAAACTTCCCTTCGCCCAAAGCGATCACTTGCAGGCCCCACTTCTGTTTGCCGTCTTGTCCGCCGAGGTCTCCTTCGTATTCCCCTTGAATGGCGAAGTCGGGATCTTTCTTCGCTTCGTCAATCGTGATTGCCACGACGCTCTTCGGCGCGTCAGCAGCAGGGGAACTTGCGGATGTGGCCAAGCCCAGCAATAGCGCAGCCGAAAGAGACCATCCAAAGAACGCAGCGGGACGAACGAAGGTTCGCATGAAGTATGCTCCTGAATGCAGGTTGTTTTGTGGGATT
>CAIJTL010001571.1 GCA_903823545.1 uncultured Planctomycetaceae bacterium | reverse complement strand
TTGCAGAACGTCCGCAGTTTCCTCCCAACGATGGACTCGCGAGAAGTCCCGAAACATCACCCGCGTCAATTGTTCCAATCGCGCCGAGGACCGTTTCAGCAATTCATTGAGAGCGGAGTCATCACCTGCGGCAAACCGCATCACGCAGTCGTCAAGCGTGTCGGTTTCGTGGAGGGGCTGACTCATGCAAACGCCTTCAATTTGAACTCACGATGAATGGGCAGGATCGTAATCACGACAGTGTCCCATTCGTAACGGAAAGCCCATTTTCGGACGAGGTGGTTTCAAACTTTCAGGAAATTCCAAATTTCGGTGGCGGCTGCTGCCTCCCATTCTCGCCTTGAGCGGTAGATCGCTCGGTACAAGCGGATCGACGAACTCTGCAAAACGTCCACAGTCTCCTCCCAACGCTGAACTCGCGAGAAATCCTGAAACATCGCGCGGGTGAGTCGCACCAATCGCACGGACGTTCTCGTCAGCAATTCATTCAACGCCGCATCGTCGCCTTCAACGAATCGCGTCAGACAGTTTTGAAGTCGTTTAGTGTCCTCTGTTGCCTCGCCCACGCAACAACCCCTTGAGCAAACTGTCTGTTTCGGTGAGATCCTGAGTTCCTTTCGACAACGCGACAAACCAGCGATCGCGCCGCTCCATTCTGCTGCGGTTTCCCGCCATGTGTTGAATTGCGTTTCACGCTCGAAATTTAATTGGCGGGTGAGGCTGTTGGTTCTCGCCTTTTAGGAGTAGACGCTGTTCTCGCAGGTCGTCGGCTTCAACCAAAGTGTCTCAAAGAAGGCAGTCGCATGAAATTGCTCCATTGGCTCAAAACGATCCAGGCACAGGTCCGAGCGATCCGCACCCCTTCGCGGCGGCCAACAAATCACAGGCGGACCGCGCGTCACGTTTCGATGGAATTGCTGGAAACCCGGTGCCTGCTGGCCGGTGTCTGGGACGGTGGTGGTGCGATCGACGACTGGAACGATCCGCTCAACTGGGACGACAATCAGCTTCCAACGTCAGCCGCCAACGTCGTCATCGCGAGCGAGTTTTCCGGGATCACGATCACATCGACCAACGACGTGACCATTAACAGCCTCACGACCGAGGCTGCTTTAGCGATCTCCGGCGGGACTTTCACGATCTCTGCGAATTCCACCATCAACAACGCCGTCTCGGTGAGCGCGACGGGGGCATTGACACTCGACACACTGACGCTGGGCGGAACAGGAACACTGACGAACTCCGCGACGGTCAATCTGCTGGGCAGCACGATCTCGACCGGCTTGATCAATCAGGGTTTGTTGCTCGTGAAGGCGGATGGCGGTGCGAGTGCCATCGACGGAACATTGACCACCAATGGCAACTCCACCATTCGCGTGCGAGCCGACGGCAGCGTCGGAGCCGCGACCCTGACGGTGGCCAACAGTTTCACCAACAATGGAGCGATCGAACTGACCGCGATCAACGGCTCCGGCGAGGCCGCGACGTTGAACGTCACCAGCGGCACGCTAACCAGCGCGGCGACGGGAACGATTCAGTCGCTGGCCGGGACCGGCGGCGCTCGCAATTTGAATGCACAGCTCAACAACCAAGGACT
>CAIJTL010001570.1 GCA_903823545.1 uncultured Planctomycetaceae bacterium | reverse complement strand
GTTGAGGATATTCCAACGCGTATTGTTGAGCGCGGCATTTGCCCCTTCTTCGCGATGCTGTTGCTGATGAGCCAATTGAATCTGCTGCATCAACAAGACGTAGTGATACGTCGTGCCGCCACCGCCACCAGTCGGAGAATTCTGATACGGCGTCGCTTGGACTTGGACAAACGGGTTGAAGGGATATGTCTCAGCAACACCGAGTGCCGCTTCACTGACACGCTCGGTATTTCGCTGCGTCACAAGGTCTGGATTCTGCGCGAGTCCCGTCTCGATGGCCTCGGCCAATGTCAACGACTGCGATTCGTGATTTAACAACGCCACATTCGACGCTTCGACGACTTCTTCTGCGGCAGTGAGCTGAATTACTGAAACGGGCCTTGCGCGTGGGACATGAGTTGTCCGTTGATCGATCGCGGTCAGTGTCTGTGTGCTGACTCGGTCCGCATCTGATTGTCGAAACGCGTCGTTGGTTCGACAGCCGACAACACCCACTAACATCATCGCCGCAATTAGCGAGATCCGGTAAAGCGGACACATGATGCTCGGTTCCGTCCGTTGCGACACACTCAGCACAATCTCGACATCCTTGTCGAATGACTTCTCTTCCCCATTCGGCGAATCGCTACAACCGTCATCAAACCACGATCTCCGATGTGCCAGAATTCACCGAGTCACAATCAGTCCGCGAAGTTGGGAGGAGTTTGCTGCCACGCCACACTCGGATCGCGCCCACCCCGTAGGTTGGGACTCCGTCCCGACTTTGCGGCAAACAATGTTGAAAAGCGACAAGAACGGCTGGCCGGAGCCCCGTCCGACATCTCGCACGCGAGCGGCCCGAGCTACGTGCGGCGGGATTTGCCGAATGCCAGATAGATCGGCGGCAGCAAGAACAGGTTCAGAATCGTCGAGGTGATCAATCCACCGAGGATTACGACTGCCATCGGATATTCGATCTCGTGGCCGGGCAGGTTTCCGTTGAAGACCAGCGGAAGGAGTGCCAGGCCGGTCGCGAGCGCCGTCATCAGGATCGGAGCGAGTCGCTCTTCAGAACCGCGTTGAACGAGCGCCGGGCCGAATGCTTCGCCCTCTTCGTCTTCGAGATGCCGGTAATGGCTGACGAGCATAATGCCGTTCCTCGCCGCGATGCCGAGCACTGTCACGAAGCCGACCAGCGAACCGAGCGAGAGCACGCCGTTATCGAGCATCGTCCCGGCGACTCCGCCGACCAGAGCAAACGGGATCGTGAGGAACACGAGCAACGTTAGACGCCACGAGCGGAAATCAACGTGTAACAACAACAGGATTCCAAGCAGCGACAACGCTGTCAGCGCGATCAATCGCTGTTGCGACGCAGAACGGGCCGCATATTCGCCGAGAAACTCCGGGTGATAACCGCTGTCAAACGACAGCCTCTTCACCTTCGCTTCGATCTCACGAGCAACAGAACCGAGGTCGCGGCCTTTCACGTTGCACGTCACGTCGATTCGTCGGGAAGCGGATTCACGCTTGATCTCGTTCGGCGCGGGGACAGTTTCAAGAGTCGCGACATCTCCCAGCGGAACAGTTCCTCCCTGCGGTAAGTCGATCGGCAATCGCTGCAACGCTGCGATGTCCGTTCGAAGTTCAGGGACACCCCAAACAACAACCGCATAACTCTTCTGATCCTCGTAGATCTCACCAACTTTCGTTCCCTTCACGAGCGTCGCGACCGCACGGCGAACTTGCCCAGCAGTCAGGCCGAAGCGAGCCGTCGCCTCCGGGCGGAGACTGACCTGCAACTGCGGAACGAGCACTTGCGGTTCCACCTTCGGCGTCAGCACCCCGTCAACGCTCGTTACCTCTTTGTAAACCTCTTGAGCCTTCGCACGCAGCACGGCCATGTCTGGACCATAAACTCGCACGACAATGGTCGCTCCAGAACCGGTCAGCACTTCTTTGATTCGCTCTTTGAGGTACGTCAGCAGATCGCGGTACAGGCCCGGGTAACCGTCCACCACTTCTTGAATCTTCTTCGTCGTTTCATCAAGCGGCACGTCATCACGCACGCTGATCCACAATTCCGTGAAGTTCGGGCCGACTACTTCGTCGGCCACTTCCGCTCGACCGATGTGCGAACCGAAGTTTCGCACGCCGTCGATCGCACGCAGTTCTTTGCTGGCACGCTCGGTAATACGGGTCATCGCTTCGAGCGACGTGCCGGGCTTCTCAACCCAGTGCATCAGAAAGTCGGTCTCTTTGAAGTTCGGCAAAAATTCTTCACCGAGCGTTGTTACAGCGACGCCGGTCATCGCAAACATTCCCACAATTACAACGAGCGCGCTCTTCGGTCGATTCATGAACAATGGCAACACCGTTCCATAGATTCGCTTGAGGAACCGGGCCAGCGGGGCGTCTTGACGATGTTCGCGGGCCGTCGGCAAAAGCATCAACGAGAGTGCTGGTGTTACCGTCAGCGCCACAACCAGCGAGGCCAGGATCGCCAAGATGTAAGCGATCGCCAGCGGTCTAAAGAACGATCCCGACAGACCGTCCAAGAACAACACCGGCATAAAGACGAGCGTGACGATCAGGCTCGCATAGACAACCGCGCTTCGTACTTCGAGCGACGCTTGCAGCACAACTTGAAACGCTGGCAACGGTGTGTCGAGCGTTCGATTCAGCTTCAACCGTCGCAGAATGTTTTCGACGTCAATGATCGCATCATCGACGACTTCGCCCAGCGCAATCACGAGTCCAGCAATCACCATCGTGTTGAGCGTTGCTCCCGAATAGAACAACACGAGCGCAGCGGCCACCAATGACAATGGAATGGCCGTCAGACTGATCAGCGACGTACGCCAGTCAAACAGAAACGCGACTAAAATCACGACGACCAACAAGCAACCGACCAACATCGCGTGCGACAGGTTCCGCAGTGACCGTTCGATGTACGTCGCCGGACGGAAAATGGTCGGATCGATCTCAAGGTCCGCCAACCCGGGCCGCAATAGATCGAGCGCTGCTTCGACATTGCGAGTTACTTCTAGCGTGTTCCCCCACGGGTATTTCTCGACGATCAGTAACAGCCCTGGCTCGTCATTGATGACCGCGTCACCGATCGGCGCTGGGAAGCTTTCGACGATGTCAGTGATATCGCGCAGGCGAATCGGTGCTCCGTTGCGGAAATCAACGACCGCTTCCGCAAGGTCTGCCGCCGTGCGAATCCCGGTCAATTGCCGTACTGCCAGCCGTTGATTCGGTGTGTCGATAAAGCCGCCGCCGCTGAGCGCCACGGCATCGGTCACCGCTCGCTGCACTGCCTCGAGCGTGACCGAGTGTGCTCGCAAACGATCGGGATCGACCAGCACTTGAAACTGCCGATCGCGCTGTCCCCAGATCGCGACGTTCGCGACACCAGAAATCGCCATCAGACGGGGGCGGATCGTCCACTTCGCAAGATCGGTCATTTCCATCTGCGAAAGTTTCTTGTCGGGTTTCGACGAGATGCCGATCTTCATGAGCCGGCTCGTCGACGAGAGTGGCGACAGCATCACCGGCGGATGCGCGACCGCAGGCAATTTCCCTGCTTCTGCTGCGAGTCGTTCCTGCACAAGCTGCCGCGCGCGAATCAGGTCGGTTCCCGATTGAAAGATCAACACAACTGAAGACAGACCGAGCACCGACTTTGACCGGATCGTCTTCACCCACGGAGTCCCGTTGAGCGCGTTCTCAATCGGCATCGAGACCAGACTTTCGACTTCCTCCGTCGATAGACCGGGTGCTTCCGTTTGAACCTCAACCAACGGCGGCGCGAACTCCGGAAAGACATCCAGCGGGGCCGTCTGAAGTGACCGCACGCCGACGACGATGAGCAACACCGACAACGCCAACACGACCACTCGCAGCTTCAGCGATGTCGAAACGAGCCAAGTCATGAGTTCTTCCGTAGTGCAAGCATCTTGCTTGCTGCTTCATAATTGACTGATTGATTCAAACCGATCGGTTTTCATTTTGCCCACGAAACACACAGAAAAACACGGAAGGAAATCCTGGCGGCATTCGTTACTCAACGAACGGCGATCGCAACAAAGGCCGCATCAGTTGTTTTTCTTTTTCCGCGTCCTCCGTGCAATCCCTGTCCAATTCCAAAAGATGATTGGACGCGGATTGCACGGAAGATGCGGAGTCGGGCAAGCAGGATGCTTGCTCTACGGAAGACGCCTACTTTCCGAATCCAAACTCTGTCCCGAACAATTCAGCGACTCCTTCGATCACAATTTTCGTTCCGATCGGCGGGCCTTTGGCGAGCACGGCCCAGCCTTCGACAATTTGGCGAACCTCGACTCTGCGGCGGATGTACGTGTGCGGAGTCGCGATCGCTTCATACACCCAGCTTCCACCGTGAATGTCTTGCACGATGGCCGACCAGGGAATGCCGCGCTGCTCGATCTCGCCGGACAGCGACAAGCTCACGGATAAACGATGTCCCGGTCGAAACTGAGCGTCGGTGTTTTTCAGCTCGTAATAAAGATCGACGGTCGATGCGAGCGGCGTCGCGGTCGGCGGTGCCGACACTGGTGAAGCTGCGACAGCGGACTCGTTCGCTCCGTTTGACAACGAACTGATTTGAGCCGCAGCCTGCTGATCAACATCCGCCAGCTCTCCAACATAGATGGGAACTTTCACCCATACCGTGTCGCCATTCATGACCTCGAACAACGGCGCACCGGCAGCGACAACTTCGCCGATGGCAGCGTGCTCCGCACGAATGAGTCCTTCACGCGGAGCGAGGATCGGCAGCGGCGTCAGAGTCCCGGATTCCCGTTCATCGTCGAGGTTGATTTGAT
>CAIJTL010001569.1 GCA_903823545.1 uncultured Planctomycetaceae bacterium | reverse complement strand
GCTCGCTTGGACAGAGCCTTGATGCAGATCCGCTCCATTTCCAGAGGGATCGAGTCCACCAATTCGCGTGGCGGCACAGGGTCCATGGAAACCACTTAATGCAGCAGTTCAAAGGCCGTGCTTCCACGAAACGGTCGTGTGCCGGTGAGCAGTTCGTAGAAGACGACGCCGAGACTGAAAATGTCACTGCGGCCATCGAGCCGATGGCCTTCGCCTCGCGCCTGTTCGGGACTCATGTAGGCGGGAGTACCGGCGATCTGGCCGTTCTGCAAGTCATCTTCTTCACGAATCGCCATTCCAAAGTCGGCGACATAGGGCTTCCCCGTGGCCTCTTCCAACAAGATGTTGGCGGGCTTCACGTCTCGATGGATCAGCCGCTGCTGGTGAGCATGATGCAAGGCTTGGGCAACGGTCGCCAAGAGTCGCGCCGATTCCTCAAACGTCGGGGTCTCGTCGGTCATCCGATCCTTCAACGTGCAACCCGCGATGAATTTGGAAACGACGTAGACCGAGCCGTCATCGGTTCTCCCGACATCATGTACTGGGACGATGTGGGGATGATCCAAACCGGCAACCGTGCGTGCCTCAGCAAGGTAGGCTTCGGCATCTTCCGGTTTCTGAAAACGCTCAGGAGTCGGCACCTTGATGGCCACATACCTTTGCAGATCGGCGTCCTGCCCCAGCCAGACTCGACCAAACGCCCCTTCGCCGAGCAGTCGCAACAGCCGGTATCTTCCCAGCCGCTGATCGCCGAGCTTTGGGTCCGGCTCAACGGTTCTCGAAGGTTCGGTCCCGACGCTCATAACAACCGTGGCGGTGCCAGCAACCTGTTCCGACTCCTTGCTGCGCTGGGTGTCACTGATGACTGCAAAGCGAGTCTGAATCTGCTCGGCCGACAGTTCCGGAAAGCGATTCGCGTAGTCATCGACCGTGGGTTGCTCGCCGCGTGCGACACGAAAATCCAATTCCAACCCCAGCAGCTCTAACAGCAAAGTCTGACGCTCTGATGCCAGCACGTCCGTCAGGAACGATTCGATCTGGGGCGACTTGCCGGTGGCGAGCGCCAACTCGAACTCGTCACAGCAAGCATCTACGCGGCGTGCGGCAGCCAGTGATTCGGAGTAGTCACCATCCATTCGGAATTTCTTTCTCTGGCGGCGAACAGTTGGACTTCCGTAGGTCGCGAATGGGGGTTCGATCGCTCGTCTTCGGCGAGGCGTTCCGCGACTCGCATTCCAATCCACGAAACAAGGTTTGACGATGCACTAGCCTACCGATGCCCGTTTGCATTCCAGCCCCGACACAGCTTTTTGGTCACCAACTCAATCCTCCTGCGCCAGTTCGTGAACCAGAATCTTGCGGATCAGGTTCAGCTTGCGTTCAACAGTGCGTGTCGTGCGGCCGCACTTGGCGGCGATCTCGTCGTTGGTGAAACCTTCGAGTTTCCATTCTGCCAAGCGGGTGAGTTCGTCGCTGTCCAACGCCTTCATCCAACGGTCGTATTGCTCGGCCACGACGGCGGCGAATTCGGGAGTCGGTTCTCGGCTGATGAGCTCG
>CAIJTL010001568.1 GCA_903823545.1 uncultured Planctomycetaceae bacterium | reverse complement strand
TCACATCCTTCAAATGCACACCGAAGACTCGCTTACCCAGCTTTTCAATCACCTCGACGGGGTCTTCATCGCTTCGTAGATAATGGCCCGTGTCGACGCATGCGCCGATCTTCGGATGACGGTCTTTGACCCAAGTTTGCACGTCGGTCACCTTGTCGTAGCTCGCCTTCGGGCCGTGATTGTGAATCGCGATCGCGATGTCATATTCGGCGACCAGTTTGTCGAGCAGATCAAACGTCGCTTTGTCTTTCTTCGGGTCGGCACTGATTGACATCACGCCCATTGCCTTCGCAAAGTCGAATGCCTTTCGGGCAGCTCCTTCATTTTCATTAAAGCCCTCAACACCGAACGCCAACAACGTGATGTCGTGTTCCTTGAGCATGGCTTTCACTGCGGCGACTTTTTCCGGCGAAGTGTCCATTGCTATGTGATTACGGAACGATTCCCAGTATTTCAGCCCCAGCTTCTGTGAATGTTGCATCGCAGCTTTTCCGTCGAAACCGCGTAACGAGTAACTTTGAATTCCCACCTTGAAGCCGCCATACGGATCGGCGTCAGCAGCAAGGCTCACGAGCGGTGAGAGGGCCGCAGCACTAGCCGCGGCGGCGGTCCATTGCAAAAAATCACGACGAGATCCAAGCGACAGAGCAGGGCGATTCATGAGCGAACTCCAACACAAAATGTGAATCAAATTCAATCGAAAGCCGCCTTCAAAGCGGCGACGCGGGCGTGAGTATATTCCGACCGCGTCGCAGATTGAACCGCGTTCGCGACCACTCGCAGAATTCGTGAGCCAGACAATTCGGCAGAAAACGATCCAACAACAAAGAATCGAAGCGACCGGATGATCGTCACTGCCGATTAAACCTGTACTTAGAATGCGACAGCTCGAACGACCAATCGCTCAGATCGCACCTGAACGAGGTCAACTCACTTGACGTGAACCTTGCCGTTTTGCTTCTGAGTTCCCAGCCTCACACTTGGGAATTGCCAGCTTCTCGTCAGTTAACTCAGACGGAGGTGCCTAAACAAACCGCGTGGGCCTGAACCAACTTCGGTACGTGCAGTGCCTAAGCACGACCCGGTTCTCGCCCGATTCGCAAAGCGACTCCACCGTCGCAGTTCAGCACGAGAAGAGGCTTGTTGACCGCGGCTGTCGAAAGACTGACCGCGGTTTTTTCGTTAAATCCCAATGCCAAGGGAACTCCCAAACTGCCAAATCCCAAAAATGAACGATGCAAAGTCCATTTGAGCGTTGGTCCTTGAAAGCAGGGAAGTCCTTGGACATTGGGTTTTGGAGCTTGGGGGCTTACTTCGTCAGCCGTTTCTCAACTGCCTTGATCATTGCTCCACACTCGGCGCGAGCAGCGGCAAACTCTTTCGCATTGAGATTTGAGCCCTTGAGATAATTCAAAATGATCGCTTCGGCGACAGCCACTTCTTGGCAAACGCCGGGAACTTCCGACGCGATTTCGATCGGGATTGTCGAAACACCATTCCGATCTCCATGCAGCAAATCGCCGGGATAAATCATGATCCCGCCAACAGTCACAGGAACGTTCAACGCCAGCATGTGGCAATAGCCGTGAGCGCAAATCGTTCCGTTAGTGAATGCGGGGAAGTTCAATGCTTCGACCTGATCGAGGTCACGTCCGGTTCCCGATGTGATCAAACCGGCGGCACCAAATGCTTTGTAGGTTGAGCACATCACTTCGCCGAACGTTGCTGAAGCGCAAGGGACATCCAGATCTTGAAACACGATCACCGGCGGTCCCGGAAAATCGGGGATCGATTCAAGTTGCTGAGCGATTCCCGAATAGGCATCACCACCTCGCGGAGGAGCCATGCTGCGGAAGGTCGTCGTCAATGCGTAGCCAACCATTGGAGGCAGCTTGGGGTAACAGGCCGTAATGCTGCCGTTCATGTATCCCAAGTTGCGCGGCCTCATATTCCACAGCTCAACCGCGTTTGCGATTGTCGGTGTGTCATATTGAGCCAGTTGTTTCAAAACTTCCGCTGAAACACCCGTGAATTTTGCCATCAGCTGCCTTTCGTGGTGAGTTGATTGAGTGGTCATGCCAATTCCGGCACGGACTATAGCCCAACAGAGACCCGGCATCAAAAGCGGCGACCTTGTGAGTTAGTCGCATTGTCCCTCACAATAAGACAACGCAACCAGAGATCATTACCGACACAGCTCGCTTGAGTCGTCGGCTGCAAATTCCTTCCCCACCCTATGCCAATAAGCCATTAGTTTCACCCACCGAAACCTATCCAAGAAAGACCTCACCAGGAGTAATGACCATGTCCGAGAAAAGCTCCGGGACACGAAGGAGCGTGCGTTATTCCACGCTGTCTGACATTGTCCAAGATGCCGAGCAATTGCTGAGCAGCCACCACACTGCTGGAAATTGGACCTTTGGCCAAATCTGTCAGCATTTGGCCAAAACCATGAATTGCTCGTTCGACGGTTTCGGTTTTACGGCACCTTGGTTCGCACGCTGGTTTATCGCCCCGTTTATTAAGAACTCGTTGCTCATCAAGCCGATGCGGTCCGGCTTTAAACTTCCAGAACGAGGCAAAGCGATCCTGCCAGACGAAAACGTCTCCAATGAAGCTGGCTTGCAGCAATTGAAAACAGCCGTCGAGCGTTTCTCGCACGAAGTTCCCACCGCACCTCATCCATTTTTCGGACAGATGGCCTCTGAAGAAGTGGTTCAGTTGCAACTTCGCCATGCCGAAATGCACATGAGCTTCATCGTCCCCAACTCAAATGGACAATCGAAGTAGAACAACCTCAGGCGATTTTGGGAACGAGATTTCG
>CAIJTL010001567.1 GCA_903823545.1 uncultured Planctomycetaceae bacterium | reverse complement strand
GTGTCTGTTCGAACACCGGGGCGTTGACAGTCCCGGGAGATCTCAATAGCATCCGCCCCGGAGAGATGGCAGAGCGGCCGATCGCACCGGTCTTGAAAACCGGAGTGCCCGCAAGGGTACCCAGGGTTCGAATCCCTGTCTCTCCGCTTATCTTTGGCCGTCACTGATTGTCTTTTTTGCTCAAATCCCCGGTAAATCGGGGATTTTTCATTGGCTGACGAAACTACGTTCGTGGCCTCAAACGATGTCATTGGCTGTCCATCGTTCTCACCGGTTTGGGCCAAGTTTGGTGCCACAATCCCAATTTTGGTGTCACAGATGGTGCCACAGTCGAGTCCGTGAAGTCATCGGTGCCAGTGGCTCGCAACGCGCTTGGCAGATTTTCAAGAGCGTCTCTCGCGTTGACAGCA
Source organism: uncultured Planctomycetaceae bacterium (assembly GCA_903823545.1). GTDB lineage: Bacteria > Planctomycetota > Planctomycetia > Planctomycetales > Planctomycetaceae > SXKJ01. The sequence goes on along the minus strand of CAIJTL010001567.1, from coordinate 15,721 downwards.
AAAGACCGGTCGAACAAACCGGTGCTCCTGTAAGCGTCTGATTGAGAAAAACCCGTTCGCCCACATCCGGGGTGTCGCCGTAAAGGGGAATGCGGAGCGGTTTCGCTTCGTGACCTTGGATGAAATCAAACGAGTGATCGACGCTGCTCCTGATGCTCAGTGGAGGTTGATCATCGCGTTGGCTCGATTCGGCGGCTTACGGACTCCCAGCGAAACGCTGGCGTTGAAATGGTCTGACGTCGATTGGGAACGCCAACGGATTCGGATTCCGAGTTCCAAAACGGAGAACTGCGGAAAGGCATCCCGTGTGATTCCGCTGTTTCCCGAATTGCTCCCGTACCTACTCGACGCCTCAGAACTGGCGGCCAAAGGGACGGAGCACGTCATCACACGCTACCGTGATGCCTCTCAAAACCTGCGGACCAAGATGTTCAAGATCATTCACCGCGCGGGTATGGAACCTTGGGAACGAGTCTTCCACAACCTCCGAGCGTCCCGACAGACGGAATTGGCGAAAACGTATCCGGCTCACGTCGTTTGCTCGTGGATGGGAAATTCTGTGGCCGTGGCCACCGAGCACTACCTCCACCTGACCGAATCGGACTTCGATAGTGCCACAACAAATCCGACGCAAAATCCGACGTACTCAGGAGCGGAAATAGGCGAAATGAAGGGAATTGTTCGCCCCGCCGGAAATCCAGAAATGAAAAAACCCCGCGATTTCGCGGGGTTTCGTTCCGGTTCAAGCCGGTGCAATAGATACGAGTTACCCGACCAGGATTTGAACCTGGACAAACAGAACCAAAATCTGTTGTGCTACCGTTACACCATCGGGTACCGATCGTGGGCGGAGTCTAGTGGATGACAGCCGAACGACTCAAGCCGAGCGTTGGTGGGGAAAAGAAAAACGCTGAAGACGGGGTGGATCGTCGAAAAATAAGGATGTCGCCCAGCACTTTCATAGCATCTGGCATTCATTTTTTCTCTTGCAGATCTTTGTCGCTGGCGGAATCCCGTTAGACGTATTCGGTGATTCCAGGCATCGCCATCTTCGGAATCGCCACTTTGGTTTGCCAGCCGTCAGGAAATTCGGAAGGGACGATGGACTCTTGCGAGTTCAGCGCCATTTCCCATGTGATCTGCTTACCGGTGTAGCCCGCCATGCGGCCCATAATTCCCATGAGCGTGCTCTTGGCCATCCGATCGCCGTTATTGAGCGGCTTACCATCGCGGATCGACTTAAAGAATTCGTCGTGCTCGGTCTGGTACATGTTGTTGGTTGGGCCGGAGTACTTCCAATTGGTTTCGCCGTTGACTACTGCGCCACGGGCTCCGATTTGGCCGGTCCCCTTCGTCCCAAGCACATAGAGGTTGTTCTCGCTGTGGCAGTTCGGAATCTGCCGCTGAGCAAGAAACGCACGAGCCTCGTTGGCCCAGACGTAATTGATCTCGACATGGTCGAAGATGTTGCCACCTTCGGCAGGGATTTGCCGACCACCGACAGCAGTGCAGCTTGCGGCGGGATTGTCATTGAAGGCCCAGGCCAGCCAATCGACGGTGTGGACCGCTTGTTCGACGAGTCCGTCTCCTGAAAGCCACGTGAAGTTGTACCAGTTACGGACCATCCACTCGAGGTCGCTCATTCCTTGTGGGCGAGTTGCTGCGGGTGGCATCGGCTTCACGGGGCCGGTGAGGTACGTGCCGTAGACCATCCGGATGTCGCCGATCGCTCCCTCGTGAATCTTGTCAAAGAACGCTCGCTTGGCGTTGTCGTAGCGCCAGCAAAACCCTGCGACAACTGAAAGCTTCTTTTGCTTAGAGATTTCAACCGACTCCATAATCGATCGAACGCCCGGACCGTCGGTCGCCATCGGCTTTTCGGTGAAGATGTGCTTTCCCGCTTCGACAGCGTATTTGAAATGCACGGGACGAAAACCTGGCGGACTTGCCAACAAGACAACGTCGCACGAATCGATCACCTTCTTGTAGGCGTCGAGTCCGATAAACTTGTGGTCGTTATCGACCTTCACTTTGCCAGCGAGTGCTTCGCTCTTCATCAATTGATTCAGGCTGCTGTTGAGCGCGTCACCGAAGGCATCACCCATTGCGACCAGTTCTACATTCGGATCGGCGGACAATGCCTGAACTGCAGCTCCACTCCCGCGGCCACCGCAACCGACCAATCCGATCTTCAGCTTGTCGCTTCCCGCCGCATACGCTGACGTTGCAAGTTGAGCGGCAAGAGCCGGAATCGTCGCTGCTGCGGCACCAGCTTTGAGAAAATCACGACGCGATGAAGAACTCGAAGCAGAATCTGAAGCAGTGTGACTGGCGAGTGTGGGCTGAGTCATTGAGCGAGTCTCCACGAAACATGGAACAACGTTGAAGGTAAGATTGTTTGAACGCCTCTCGGCAAAGCGTTCAATGCGGTGGTGATGGTATCAAAGCGGACCGATGACTTTCGAGTCTGTCAGACCAGTCGGCGATGTTCGGCATCCATTGCTTTGACCAAATACTGAATCGCGGCTGAAGCCATGTGATTGAAGTAGTCCCACGAATGTCCGCCGTGTGAAGTTTCCAAATCGCTCTCAAACGGTATCCCTGAGGATCGCAGCTTGCTCAGTAATCGCTCAACACTGGGGATGCACTCGCGGTCGATCGGATCGCAGACGATGAGTTGGTGACGCGGCCAATTGAGACCTTGAATTTGCACAACCACCGTTTGTTGTCTAACAGCTTCGCGGTCGGGAAACATCTCGTCCAAAGGCAAGCCCTGTCCGTACCAATCTTGCACATCAATCGCCGGAGATAACGCAGCGACAACGGGGAAGTCGTTCGGATGCCGATACGCCAATTGCAACGCCCCCTGCCCTCCCATGCTGACGCCGAGCACTCCGATGGCTGGCGGTCTCACGCTCCACTGATCCGCGATGAATGGCAGGATCACATTGCGGATGTATCCGACCGGCGATAGCTCGACATCAAACTCTGTGCAGACAACCGGTAGCCACCACGATCGTTTGCCGTGCGGACAAATCGCTCGCAGTCCGTGCCGCTCAAGTTCGGCGGTGTAGACCGGGTTGCCAATCAGCGTCTGCAAGCCGTGGCCGTGCAGAAACAAAACTGCTTGAGTCGGAATACGTGGGTGCCGAGGCTCAAAGACGTCCGCCGCTTTGCCTGCAATTTCGATTGTTTGCCATCCTGGATTGAGTAGTCGCATTCGTCTTCCGTAAAACTCATGAGATTGAAAAGGCCGCTAACGGTCGCAGCATGCTTTGACGTAGCTGTGGCGAGCCGATTGCTTGTAAGCGTTCTGTTAAACGACCTGCTCGACACGCGGAGCGTGACGGCTACGTAACGGCGGCATTGCCGTCTAATGAACTCTCAACCGACAATGTCTCAAGTGCCGAGCCAAAAAGCATCCGACTGACATGACATCCTTGCGAAAGAATCCATGAACAAAGCCTTTGTCCGTGAGCAGGAAAGTGACGTCCGGCACTGCCCGTTCTGCGGCTCGCTGGGACAGTCAGTCGAGAAAGCGACCCTTGATCATTGGTTGCGGCCGGAAGCTCGGAAGCAGATTGGTGATTCGGCGATGTTCTGTTCGCAGCCTCAGTGCGACGCGGCTTATTTCGATTCATTCGAGCGAGTCGTCACAGTCAATCAACTGACAAAGTCCGTATATCCGAAGTCAGACGAGGCTCCAATCTGTGGCTGTTTCGGGCTGACCTGTGCCGACATTGACGCGGACATCGCTGACGGCGGAGTCGCTCGCACAAGAGCCGCCGTTGAACGAGCGAAGTCACCGGATGCTCGCTGCACGATCCTATCGGCGAACGGCCAGTCGTGTGTGACCGAGGTGCAGCGCTACTACTTCAAACGCAAAGGTGGGGTCTGAAGTACGTCGCCATCACGCTCCGCGTGATGTGCCGAATGTCAATCGACGCAACTCATTTGCGGACAAACTCAGCAACAACCTCAAACGACATTCGGCTCGTCACGCGGAGCGTGACGGCGACGTAGATAAGACTCATCCCCAATCGCGAATTGGGCGGCCTGTTGAGAGTGGAAATGATTCGCTCAGCAGCGGTGCGTGATAGCGGAGTGACGGATCGACGCCGAGGTGCGTCAGCATCGTGGCCGCCAGGTCCGGCGGCGTAACTGGTTTGTCGGCCACATGACCACCGAGTCGATCGCTGGCTCCGAAGATGTGCCCGCCAGGAACACCGCCCCCGGCGATTAACGCGGTGAAGGCGTGCGGCCAATGATCTCGGCCCGTCTTTTCGGTTGCCGCGTTTTGAGTGAACTGGCCAATCTTCGGTGTGCGTCCGAACTCGCCCAAAGCCACGACCAAAGTGCTGTCTAACAGACCGCGAGCGTGCAGGTCCGCCAAAAATGCCGCAAACGCTTTGTCGAAAATCGGCGTCAGCTTTTTCAAGCGACCGAAGTTGTCGTGATGCGTGTCCCAAAACGGGGACTGCTTTTCGTCGCGTGATTCATCATCCCAATTGACTGTTACGAGCGAGACGCCTCGTTCGACCAATCGCCGTGCGAGCAACAAGCTCTGACCGAACTTGTGAGAGCCATATCGCTCGCGAGTCGTCGGGGTTTCGTCTGCCAGATCAAACGCGGCTGCCGAACGTTGTCCGCTGATCATTGCAAACGCCTGCCGGTAATTGTCGTTGATGAGATGACTGCTTGGCCCATCAACAACGGCACGACGTACCTGATCGACTTCTCGCAGCAACCCCTCGCGACTGAGCAATCTCGCCGTCGGCACGTCATGTGGCAGCTTGATGCCGGGGACGTCAAAATCTTTTTCGCTCGGATCACCGCTCACCAAGAAGGCGTTGTGCTCTTCGCCCATCAATCCGCCCGATTGCCCGGCAATGCGCATCCCTTGGCTGGGGAACATCAAATACCACGGCAGCACTACCGACGACGGCATCCCCAACGTCGACCGGCCATAACGCATCACCAATGCACTGAGCGAAGGCCAGTCATCAGGAGCCAGCGTGTCGGTCGTTCCGGGTCGCCGATGAGCGCGTCCGGTAATGACTTGGCTACACGCAGTCCCGTGAACTGGATCGCCGTGCGTCATCGACCTTAGCAGACACAGCTTGTCCGCTTCTTTCGCGAGGTTGGGTAACAGCTCCGAAAGTTGAATCCCCGGTGCGGAAGTGGCGATCGGTTGAAAGATGCCGCGCACGTTTTCCGGAGCGTGTGGCTTCATGTCCCACAGGTCGATGTGGCTCGGCCCACCGAACAGAAAGATGAAGACACATCGTTTCGCCTTCGCAGGCATCATCATCTTGTCGGTCGAGCGATCGTCCGCTATCGCGGCTGTTTGGTTTTGCAATGACCTCAACGCAAAGTCGCTGAGTCCCATCCCGCTCAGCCCGCCGACACAAAGCCACTCGCGCCGCGACAACAACTTTCTCTGGCGAGCGGTATGGGGCGACGGAGGCTGATCATGCCACAACGAAAACATCGCACGTTCCAAGAAGGGACCGGATGAGCCGAGCCAGCGGCCAGCAGAGTACCTGCGCAACGAGCGATCGTCGATGAGTTTTAATGCACGTCCAAGAAATCGACGGCAAAACCGAGGCGAATTCGAGGGTTTCCCACGTGCGAGAGCCGAGGCACTCTCAGTCTGGATTTAGCCTCAGTTCATTCCCGTCGCGGCTGTTTGCAGTCCGAACTGCTCGAGGTTTTCAAGGTCTGCGTTTTCTCGCCGGCCAATTCGATACATAGCAAACGCGACTCCGCCGCCGAGGCTGAACATCATCCCCATCATAAAGAGGATCGAATACATGTAAGCCTTCGGCAGCAACGCGTCTTGCTCATTCGCGATCTTGCACATCGGACAGGCTTGAACCGTTTGAGCCAACGGTCCAGCCATGTGAGCGACCGTAAGCAATGCCGCGACAATGAGTGTTCGGTTCATGCGGCTAATCAGCAGTGTTATTTGCTTTGTCATTTTGATTCTCGAACTCTGCTACTTTGAACGCTCGATTTGAGATCTTCTGTTGAAGTTGTTGACCTCAGTTTTCGGAACTTAGATTGGAGCATATCAGATCAACCATCAGCCGATCGGCCAATGGTAAACCATGAAGTAGATCACAACACCCGTGACCGACACATACAACCAAACGGGAAACGCAATTCTGGCAATCTTGCGATGCGGACCCCAATCAGCCGTTTGTCCGAGCTTTTCAGCTTTGTCTGCCTTCAGGCCGCGCCAGATCGTGATCCCAGCCAGAAACGGCACGAACGCCGCCAGTACCACGTGAGTCACCAAGATCACGAGATAAACCGCTCGCACTGCGTCCGGCCCGACAAACTTTCTCGACCCGCTTCCCGTGTAATTTTGCAATGCCGCGTGATACACGAGGTAACAAACCAAGAAGGCGACGGACACTCCAAAAGTGGCCAACATCGTGCGGCGATGAGCATCACGCTGACCGCGATGAATCAACTGCCAACCGCGAACCAACATCAGCGTCGCCAACCCATTCAGCGAGGCATTCACAGCCGGCAACATCGTCACCCATTTGGGAACATCCACAAAAACTCTCCTCAGACGAAATGACTTCGGTGAGCCGGATGGCGTTAGCCCCCGGACTTCATTGATGAAAAGTCCGGGAGCTAACGCCATCCGGCTCACCTGAATAATTATTTCTGCGGGTCTATTTCCGGCTCGGTTCCTTTTCGCAGCCGTTTGCGCAATTCGCGTCGCAGCTTGCCGAACTCTGCTTCGTCGGTCGATGACCACTTCCCTTGCACGACACCTTTTTCGTCGACCAACAAAATGTTTGTCGTGTGAATGAATTCAAAGCCGGGCTTCCTTCGCTCGCCCGTTTCTTCTTGGACTGGCATCAAGAAGCTCCCCCAAATCAGGTGGTAGATCTTTGCCTTATCGCCGGTCAAAAATAGCCACTTGTCGGAATCGGCGTGAAACGCCTGCGCGTACTTCGTCAGCACTTCGGGAGTGTCACGTTCGGAATCGACCGTGAAGCTCACCAACCGCAAATCAGTGTCGTTCAAGAACTCATCCTGCAACTGCCGCATTGCTGACGAGACTTTGAAGCAGGGCCCCGCACAGTTTGAGAAAATGAATCCCGCGATCCACGGATGCCCCAGCAAATCTTTTTTGCTGACCGTCTTGCCGCTCCGTTCGGTGAATTCAAAATCGGCGATCCCTTCCGGGTGCCACTTCATCTCGATCTTCATTTCCTTGGGGCGACCGTTGTTGTCGTCGTCTTCCTCATCCACAGAGTCCGTCGCCGTTGCGAGTGGCTTTGACGACGTCCCGTCGACGGAACCATTCGTAGAAATTGTTGATCCGGATTCACTCGTCGACGATCGCTTTTTCATCCCAAACGCAGCCAACGCGATGATCAATAGGCAACACACAATTCCGTTAACGATGAACGCCACTCGCATTGCACCACCGGGGGCATTTGATTTTTTTTCGTTCGGCAAACTATCGGACATTGAGCACGCTCCTCCGTTGTGTCATCCAGCAAGCGATTCCGATTGTCACGATCCCGAAGCCGCACGTCACGGCTACGCATGTCACGAGACTCGGTAAGCTGGCGTTCGCGGCGACATCAGCCAACGTCGGCGACATCAACCGTCGAAGTCCGGCCACTCCATAAGTGAGCGGATTCAAACGCATCACCCACGACAGCCAGCCCGCTTCGGGAACCGGAAAGAACGAACCGGACAGCAACCACATCGGCATCAGAAAGACGCTCATCAACGCGTGAAATCCCTGAGTCGAATCCAATGACCAAGCCATTAGAAATCCGAGGGCTGTTAATGCAAACGCCACGAGCGTCAGAAACCCGATCATCATCAACCAGCCCGCGGCGGAAAGTTCCCAGCCGATCGCCGGAGCCAATCCAACAAAGTGCAACAGCGGCCCCAACGTCAAAAACAACATCGCCTGGATCAGCGCGAGCACCGTTCCGCCCGTCAGCTTGCCCAGCACCAATGCCAACCGCGAAACGGGAGCGACCAGCACTCCTTGCAGAAAACCTTCGCGTCGGTCCTCAATGATCGAAATCGTGGAGAAGATCGCCGTGAACATGACGATCATCACCGCCACGCCGGGGAAGAAATACTCTTGGTAAGTCATCCCTTGCGGTGCCCACTCAGGTGCTGCGAACGAACCCTTGAGGCCAGCCCCAAACAGGATCCAAAAAATAAACGGCTGACCGAGCGCCCCGACAACTCGCGTCCGTTGCCGAAAGAACCGCAACAGCTCGCGCCATGTCAAAGTCCAAATTGGCAACCAGAAAGCGGCTGCGTGTTGTTTACTTATCGAGTTGCTCATCAACACTCACACTTTGAAGTTCCACATAAAACGCCGAAGCAGCGTCAGAACTAACCCGAAGCGTGAGCGAGGGCGAACGCTCAGCCGATCTCCTCAGTACGAAGCATTCAGAATGCATTCGCCCTCGCTCACGCTTTGGGTTAGTAATCCAGTTTTGAAACAGGCTCTCGCTCAAGCGGCTCGCCTGAGTGCCCATCCTCGAATATCCCACAAGAATGAGTACCGCAGACAACACGAACAATCCAGCCGCTTTTCTATCCGTTGTCCGGCATTGCCATCCGTGGGAAATTTCCTTTCGGACGACTTCCCACGGATGGCAATGCCGGGCTGCGGATGTTGGAATCACAAACGAAATGACAAACAGGCGAGCCGCCTGTTTTACGTTTTGAAATTGCTCTGCAGAAAGTCTCGTCATGATTCGCAAGCTGTTGCTCGTCCTCGGTGCCATCACATGCTTGGCCAATTGCCCCTCAATTGTCTTCGCCGCACCGCCGACTGATTACACACCGTCCGATCCCGGCTTACGACTGGAGTTGATCGACAGTTCGCCGAATGAATCGTTCTTGTCGATTCGCTGCGATGGGCTCGGACGATTGTTTGTCGGCGGACGCGAGGCGGTCTTTCGTTATGACCCGGATGACAAAGGAGGCTACAAGCCGCGAGTCGAATTGTTTCGCTTCCCGCCGCATTCGTGGGCGTATGACTTGGAGCTTCGCGGCCCAGACCTTTATGTCCTGACCATGAACGCGCTGTATGTCTTGCCGGACGGCGCGATCAAGACCGAGGGCTTGAAGCCGAAACGATTACTGTGGGGCGTTCCTGCCGGGCACGTGCATCAGTGCTTTCATGGCTTGGCGTGGGGACCGGAAGGGGACCTATATATCTCGATGGGCGACCCGCTGTGGTACTACGGCGACTTTGATCGACCGGATCACTGGGGGCATTGGTCGTTCTTCACGCCCGATGCGAAACGCCTCGCGGAAATGAAACGTGATGGATGGCACGCCCTGACCAACGGAAAGGGCGTGTCCGAATCGGCGAAGAACAATGATGCTAAAGACAACAAAGTAGCTCCCTTGGACCACGCCCTTTCCGATGGTCAGGGCGTGCCACCCGGCTGGCAGCGGCATCCTTACAACGGTGTCGGAGCGGTCTTTCGCATTCGACCGGACGGCACCGGATTTCAAACGGTCGCGACCGGGCTGCGGAACAGTTGCGGGCTTGTCTTCGACAGCAACTTCAATCTCTTCACGAACGACAACGACCACGAGGGATTGCCTCACGCTTACGTGCCGGGCCGACTGAATCATGTCGTGCCGCACGCGTACTTCTCGTGGCCGCGCGGTTGGATGCCGCACATCACTCCCGAACGAGCCGACTTGCTCGACACGATGACGACCGGTCTCGGCCGAGCGGTCCCCGTTGGCCAGTCGTACTACGACGACGCATTCCTCGGCGAGCAGTACCGCAACAACCTCTTGGTCGCCCGCTGGTGTACCCGAGCCGTCACGCGGTATCCACTCACACCCGCCGGAGCGACGTTCCACTGCGAAGAGAAACCGCTGATCGTCGGCAAAGACCTCGCCCGCCCCGTCGGCGTAACCGTCGGTCGTGGTGGTCGCATCTTCGTGACAGTCTCCTTCATGGCCAACAATGAAGGCTCGCCAATCTACCGCAGCGACCTCGCGATGCTCACCAAGAAAGACGACCCGCCGACGCATCCGTTTGAGGCGTTCGATGCACTGAAAGCGACGAACCATCAACTCCTCCGCGAGTTTTCTAATGACTCGTGGTCGCGACGTTACCTCGCGTTCGTTGAATTGACGCGGCGTGGTCCCAAAGCCTGCAATGAGACGTTCGGCTTGCTACCGTATGGAGTGCTGGATCGAAGTGCTTGCCTCACTTGGATCGTCGCCGCAGCCGGGCGCGATCTGCGAAATGACAGCGATCAAGCCAATGCGATCAAAGAACGACTTCAATACGAAGGACCGTTTCAGGCAATCCGCGCGTTGACTGAATTCTTTGGCGATGATCCGTCGGTACGAAAGGTTTTCGAGGCAGGTCTCAAAGCTGAGAACGCCGCGAGAAGCCCGTTTGCGGAGACTCCTCGCAGCCATGTCCAACTCGCCGCACTGACAGCGGTCTTCAAACAGCCCGGTCCACTCCCGCAGGAAGTGGTCAACGATTTCGCTCGCAGCGACGATCGCTACCTGCGACACATCGCAACGCAGCTCATGGCCGAACGGCTCAACGCCAGCGAACTCAATCCGCTGGCGAACTCTGACGACGTGAAGACACGCATGGCTGCCGTGCTCGCGAGCGGGTTTCGGCTTACGCTGCCGAAGGTCGATGAAGTGCTTGATGAATCGATGCCGCTAGCTCCGTGGCGGAATCCCGATGAGGCGTACCTCATTCAATACGCCGACGAGAAAGAGAAAACCGATCTGAGAAAATTCGGTCGCGTCGGCACGTACACGGTCGCCGAACATTGGAAGGCCCAGAAGAAACACACCGACGATCAAGAGCAGCTCTTCGCGTTGCTGGCCGCTCGGCTGGATGACCAAGAGGAATCGGTTCGTTTGCAGGCGGCGCACTTCTTATCGGTGCTCAACGATCCGCGCTCCGAACCGAAGGTGCAAAGCGTGCGGCGGAAGAATGAGCAGGGGAAGCTGCAACTCGCCGATCTGATCAATCCCGACAAAGCCTGGGTCGCAGGTCCATTCCCGGATAGCGGCAAAGGTTTTGAAACGGTTCACGCTCCCGAACGAGGCCCGATCGACTTGTCCGCTCAGCATTCGGTCGGCGAGCGATCTGTCGTCTGGAAGCAGATGACTCGCGGGCCGCGGTTCTTCAACTTCCACGAAGCCTTCGGCGATGTGAGCGACTCGTCGAGCTACGCTTTTTTCCGGCTCGAAAGCCCGCGCAAGCAACAGGCGATGCTGCTGGTCGGCAGCGATGACGGCATCAAAGTTTGGCACAACGGCCGCGTCGTCCACACGAACGACATCTCGCGGGCCGCTCTGCCGCTGCAAGACATCGTTTATCTCGACCTCGAACCGGGGGGCAACGACATCCTGTTTCGAGTCCGCAATCTCACCGGCGAGTCGGGCCTCTACATCCATTATCGAACGCTCGACAAAATCCCGGTGACGCTGCCCGAACCGGTCAGTGCTGGCTCGCTGACCGAACGATTGAAGAACGCGACGACCACCGGCAACGCGCCCGTCGATCCGAAATTCTTGTCAGTGAATTGGCTCGAGGAAGCCAAGACCGGCGACATCGCTCGCGGCAAGAAACTGTTTTCCGCCGAGGGACTCGGTTGCGCGAAGTGCCATGCGATCCGAGCCGATCAACCAGTCACCGGCGGACCGAGCTTGGCCGAAACGGCGAAACGATTCACGATCCCACATCTGGTTGAATCGGTGCTCGCTCCGAGTCGCATGGTTTCGCCCGTCTTCAAAGCGACGTTGGTCATCACCAAAGATGGCAGGCAATCCTCCGGACTCGTCATCGGCGAAACCGGCGAGAAACTCGAACTGCTGCTGCCCGACGCGAAGCGAGTCACCTTCGCGAAGCCCGACATCGAAGAAACCAAACTGCAAGACATCTCGCCAATGCCCGCCGGGCTCGTGAAGCAACCCGAAGAACTTCGCGACCTACTGGCGTTCCTGTTGAGCGAACAACCACACTAACCCGAAGCGCGAGCGAGGGCGGACGCTAAGCCGACTCGGTTTGCAACGAAGTGTCGTGAAGCGTCCGCCCTCGCTGGCGCTTCGGGTTATTGTGGGGGACGACAAATTTCACATGCACATCGCGATCATCACAGCCGGCGGAGCGGGAATGTTTTGTGGGTCGTGCATGCACGACAACACCTGGGCTCGCGCGTTGATGGCTCGCGGGGCCGAGGTCTCGCTGATCCCGACTTACACGCCGATTCGCGTCGATGAAGAGAACGTCAGCGACTCGCGCGTCTTCTTCGGCGGCATCAACGTCTACCTCGCGTCACAGTGGCGTTGGTGGCGAGCAGTTCCCGGTTTCTTGAAACACTGGCTCGATCATCCCGCGATCATCCGCTGGGCGACGAGTAAAGCGGTTAGCAACGACGCGAAACAACTTGGCCAACTGACGCTCGACATGCTGGCTGGTGAATCCGGGCCACAGCGTGATCAAGTCGAAGAACTCGCAAGGTTCATCGGCGAGCAGTTGAAGCCGGACATCGTCGTCTTCAGCAACGCCCTGTTAGCTGGATCAGTTCGACGGATCAAACAACTCTTCGCTGGCCCGGTGCTGTGCGTGCTGCAAGGGGACGACATCTTCCTCGACTCGCTCCCCGACTCGCATCGTGAATCGGTCCTGCAAGCGTTGCGAAACCGCGCTCGCGACTTTGACGGTTTCATTACGCACAGCCGCTACTACGCCGAACAAATGGCCGCCGAGCTTTCGATCCCGCTCGACCGCTTTCATCAATTGCCGCTCGGCATCGACTTGACCGGCCACGACGGACAACCGCGTCCGGCCAGCGATCCGTTTACGATCGGCTACTTCGCCCGCCTCTGCCCAGAGAAGGGGCTGCATCTCTTGGTCGAAGCGTTCGCTCTTTTAAACGCCAAGTACCCGCGCACGCGATTGCGAGTCGGCGGCTACTTGGGTGATCGCGACCGAAATTACTTTGATCGAGTCCGCTCACAAGCCACTCGACTCGGCTCGGCATTCGAATTCATCGGCAGCCCCGCGTCGCAGACCGAGAAGGTCGAGTTCCTCAAATCGCTCGACGTCCTCAGTGTTCCGACTGTCTATCGCGAGCCGAAAGGACTCTCGATCCTCGAAGCATTAGCGAATGGCGTCCCGGTGGTTCAACCCGCTCACGGAGCGTTTCCCGAACTCATCAAAACAACGCAAGGGGGCCTGCTGTTCGAGCCGGGAAACCTCGACGACTTGGTTGCTAAGTGGGAATCGCTGCTGCTGAATCCCGACAAACGGATGCGACTTGCAGTCACCGGTTGGGAACGAGTGCATGAAGCTTTCTCACCCGACGTGATGGCCGAACAGAGTTTGCAGTTCTTTGATTCGCTGCATCGCGTTTAGAGCGGAACCTCAACGTGATTCAAACAAGTCCCCCGGTGGCCTGGAGGCCATTAACGTCTGGAAGCTGACCGAACGGATTCTTCGGCTTTTTGGCTTCGGCCACACATTTCATTTTCGCACGTTTCATCACCGAAAGGCCTGCACCGATCCTTGTGCGCTCGTGATGTGTCTGACGAAGACGTTTGCCGTGAGGTCTTCCGTTTCGATGGCATTTTGCGGTCCAGGAAACGGGTTGTTGTAAATGATGTAGCCTTTCTTGCTGCTGCCCCATTTGAATCCGGTCGCCATCACAATGTGGTACAGCCCATCCTTGATGTATCGCGAGACCCACAACGGCCCTTTGATTAACTCGTCGATAAAGTCCTCGCAGCCATCAGTGAGGTCAACGTCCCAAAAAGAAGGGGCTTGCTTAAATTTTTCACCCGACCACATCGTGGTTCCAAGAGCGATTGCCGCGCGAGAATACATTTTGTCTTCGAGACCATTGGCCTTGGCGTCCACAATATCAATTCCGGCACCCTTCAACTTGTCTTCAACCGAAGCGATGGGGCGGTTGTGATATTTATGCAACATGCAGTACGACGCGTACCAGCACTCGGTAAACGAAGCTTGGCCAGCACCTAGGGTTGGAACGGTGTGCTTGAAGTCTTGAAAACTATTCATCGTTGTGTCCCTGTTCAAAATGTGAGGCGGTTTTAACGAGAGAGGTTGAGCCGCACTTCGACCCCTAGACAGTTAATGCGTCTCACGGTGTGACTGACGGTTTCGTGCAAAGCGTTTTCAGTTTTCATCGGCGTAATGCACCAAGCTGTAGACATCGAAGCGATCGAGCTTCTTTTGGCCGCCGAGGAAATCGAGTTCGATGACGAACGCGCAGCCGACGATCTTGGCTTGCAGACGTTCGACGAGGTTCACGCAGGCGAGCATCGTGCCGCCGGTGGCGAGGAGGTCATCAACGATAAGGACTCGGTCATTCGGGCCAAGGGCATCGACGTGCATGTGGAGCGTGTCGGTTCCGTATTCGAGATCGTAAGAGAATGACTGAGTTTCATACGGCAGCTTTCCGGGCTTTCGGACGGGAACGAATGCGGCATTCAGCGCGAGTGCGAGCGGTGCGGCGAAGATGAATCCACGAGCTTCTGCCGCTACGACGGCGGTAATGCCATGATCGCGAAAGTGGGCGGCGAATTGATCGGTCACTTGTTGAAATGCAATCGGGTTCGCGAGTAGCGGCGTGATGTCGCGAAACATGATTCCCGGCTTGGGAAAATTGGGAACGCTGCGGATGTGGTCTTTGAGATTGAGTGATGTCATGTTGATGCGGTCCTTCGTTACGAGTCGGGAGGGCGATAATCGTTTCACAGTAGAACGGCAGATATGTAGCCGTCGTCGCACCGTGTGACGAGCCGACCGAGTTGTACGAAGCATTTTGCGGGGATCACCAGGAGTCGGGGCGGGCCTGCCAATTTCGATTGGCCACGCGATCCGCTTCTGGCTTACTTCTCTAAGAACGCGATCCCAGCTCACATCGCACACAATTTTTGAAGACAAAACAAAAATGTGACACACGCGGCTCGCTTGCGTTGGCCCCGTTGTGGCCGGTCTCCTGACCGAGACACTTTCCAGCCGACCGAAGGTCTCCCGAATGGTTAACCAGACGAAGTAGTGGCCTGCACTGGCCCACTGCGAACGGGGAGACCTGCGGTCGAAAGCATGTGGTTCGGTCAGGAGACCGGCCACAACGCGACCGGCCACAACGGGTCAATTCGCTTGTCGAGCATTCATGATCGCTCGCACGAGCTGTTCTGGAACGTCGCCGGGATTTGCGTCAGTGGGATCATCGCTGAATGCTTTCTGAGTCGCTTCGATCGTGACTTTGAAGTTGTGCAGATAGGCGCGGCATTGACTACAAATCGCCAAATGCAACTCGAAAGCCGTTCGTTGCGATAAGGGCAACTGGCCTTCGATGTACTCCGTCAGAAATTCGATGAGATGTTGGCAAGTCATGAGCGCGAGTCTCCAAACACGGGATCGAGCAACGTGCGGAGAGCCTGTCTCGCTCGGTGCAGGCGGACCTTCACGGCGGCCACACTGATATCAAGCATTTGGGCGACGGTTTCCGTGTCGTGCTCTTCGATGTCACGAAGGAGCAAAACGGTACGGTAAGTTTCCGGCAATTTTTCGATTTGTTGGCGAACGAGAGCCTGCGTTTCGGAGCGATCGGAAATTGACTCGACGGAATCTTTCCAGCGAGCCGCCGGTGCCGCTTGATGTCCGTCAGGCTTGAACGCCGGG
>CAIJTL010001566.1 GCA_903823545.1 uncultured Planctomycetaceae bacterium | reverse complement strand
CTGCGAGTTCTTATCGCTATCAATCAACGCTTGATCTCGTTGAACGATTGCGAAATCCATCTTTTAGTGTGATGACCACTCGAACTCAGACTTTGCATTTGCATGAACGACTGACGCGATCATTGGCCAATCTTCTCGCGGTTTGTCTGTCGGTGCCGTTGGTTCTGCGAAAGGAAAGTTTTTCGTTGATTACAAATATGGCCATCTGCTGTCTGGTCATGGTTGCCATGATCGGCGTGAAAGAAGGCTCGGTTTACTTCGGACGCATGAATTGGATTCCCCAGGATCTTGCGGTGTGGCTACCGATCATTGTTTGTGGTGGGCTCATCGCATGGTTTTCTGATCGAGTTCAAACATAAGGGGGCCGTGGATGCGACTGCTGGCAAGAACTATCGAGAATGGATTCGCGATTCTTCGAACTGGAACTCCACGTCGTTTGCGACAGGGCTTCATCGTCGCCGCGATGTTCCTTCGATTGATTCCGAGCACATCGAGCCAAGCTTCCGAGCCATCAAGATATCCGTCTCAGATTGATGATGCCGCCGTGGCAACGGCCGTTGAGTCGATTCGCGTCGACGACATCAAGCGACACGTCGGCACGTTGGCCAGCGATGCCTTGCAAGGTCGTGAAGCGGGAACTACGAGCGGCCATGCGGCGAGTGCGTATCTCATTCAAGAACTTCGCAAGCAAGGTGCTACTCCTGCGGCTGCTGACGGGCAGTTTATTCAAGAGTTCGATGGCACAATGCGAAATATTCTCTCATGCGTGAAGGGACGAGATCCACGGTTGACCGGTGAGGTGGTCATTATCTGCGCACACTACGATCACGTTGGATTCGGAACTCCGCGAAATAGTCGTGGGCCAGTCGGTTTCATCCATAACGGTGCTGACGATAACGCTAGCGGTACCGCAGCGTTGCTCGAAGTCATCGAAGCAATGCAGTCTCTGCCACAAGCACCGCGACGAACTGTCCTGTTTGCATTCTGGGACGGTGAGGAGAAAGGTCTTCTTGGCTCAAAACATTGGATCTCTTCACCGACAGTTCCATTGTCGCAAATCAAACTCGTGATCAACTCGGATATGGTTGGTCGGCTCCGCCCTGAAGGGATCGAGATCACCGGTACGCGAGTTGTTCGTGGGCTGCGGCGATTCGTCTCGGCGGCAAATTCCTCCGCCACTCTTGGCCGTGAGCAGCCACCGTCGGTTGTCCCTGCTCGAGCAGACTCTCAAGCCGACAAGACAACCGTCAAAGGAATCTCTGCGACCAATGCTGATTCACTGGAATGGAAACTCGCGCCCAAAGCGCCGCTCGATTTCACGTGGCAGATTCGCGCCGACAGTGACCATCACCCATTCATTGCGGCGAATGTTCCAGCCTTAATGCTGCACACTGGCAAACACGACGACTACCACCGCCCCAGCGACGATGCCGACAAACTGAACTACGAGGGAATTCAGCGTGTTTCACGATTGATGCTATTACTTGCGTTGCAAGCTGCGGAAGCTGACGAGTTGCCAGCGTTCCGCCCAGAAGCACATCAAGAAACAGAAGTTTTTCAGAAACAAGTCGAGCAACCGCCATCGCCTCCTCCCAGCCGACTAGGTATTGCCTGGAAAATCGATCTTGCAAAGCAGCGAATTGTCGAAGTCACGGAAGTGAGTCCGAGGTCGCCTGCCGACGAAGCGGGACTAAAGGCCGGTGATCGAATCATCGAATTCGGCGGCCACACGGTCAGTGAGTTTGAAGACTTTCGGACTTTAGCGATGACCGCTCCGACACCCGCGACAGCCGTTGTTCAGCGGCTTGGTGAGGCCGGTTCACGCGAATTCAACGTCAAACTCATCGGGCAGCCAACTCGCTTGGGAATTCTCTGGCGAACCGATGACGTCGAACCAAATTGCTTGATCATCACGCAGGTCCAAAACCGTTCCCCTGCCGACCTCGCGGGCCTCAAGCCACACGATCGAATTCTGCGAGTCGGCGGCGAATCGATTTCGACTGGCGAATTGTTCCGGCAGCAAGTTCAGTCTTCCAACGGTCAATTGACGGTGACCTATGAGCGATCCGGCATCATCGATTCGACTGTGATCGACCTAGTTCCGATTCGGTAGCAAACAGCGCCTTGAGTGGACCTCTCTCGTCGTTGGGCACCATTTACTTGCGTCCTGACAAAAGAGAGCAATCGAAGAGTAACGTGCTCGCTCGCACGCGGATGTGCTAGCTGCCCCTTGATTCTTGCGGAATTCTCGCGGTGGTCGCGAGTAGTGGTCTTCTCAAAGGGGGAAAGTCCGGTATCCTGTGACCTGATTCGGACGGTCGGTAACGGTCGCCCGAATTGTTTTTGCGACCGGATAATTACCCCAAACGCTCCTTCCGACCGCTCACGCGTGGTCTTAAATCCCTCCAACGTTGCCGGTCGCGAAAGCCGCACCGGCTCTGCGTTCCGCAGAACTTTGATTCTGCAGCCAACAGAGTTTTTTTGTTTGACCCATTGAATGGCACTCGGTCTGATGATTGCCGCATGACGCGCCATGGCCGCAGGTCGTGGTTTGTTTCACTTTATTGACACAGTGATTGGAGACTTATCGGATGTCTGCTGAGACCCTCGTGGAACCGGAACTGAATATCGTCAAGCTGTTGCCTGGCAACTTGCCTGCTTACACATACATTCCGGGCTCATCGACCGCTCACCCGATCCGCCATCCGCAGGGACACAGCTACGGGCGTAAGAATCGCTCCGTGAAACCGCTTGCTCCGGAAACATGGCAAGAAAACCGCAGCTACTTGTTGGCGATCGACCTGTTTAATCACGGCTACTATTGGGAAGCTCACGAAGAGTGGGACCGTCTGCTCCGAGCATCCGGGAATGATTCACCGGTTGGACGATTCCTCAAAGGGCTTGTGAAAATGGCGGCTGCTGGGGTCAAAGTGCGGGAGCACAGCATTCACGGCGTCCGCCGACATGCGGCTTCTGCTGGCGAGGTCTTTGCAGACGTCGCCGCCGAGACTGATGACGAGCGATTCTGTGGGCTCGAATTGACCCACCTGCAATTCGCCGCTGATCGCGCCGCACAATTGGGTTACAAAGAAAAGCACGCGGTTGGCAAGCCGGTTCGAGTCTTTCCGTTCTCGCTCGAACCGTCCCCGCTTCCTTTTGCGTAAAGAAATTGTTCAGCAAACCCCACAAAGTGGTTTGGCTGAAGCTGACGAAATAATGTGGGTCGAAGTTCAATTCAGCGTGCGCCCGCTGACACTGATGCTTCGGCCCATATTTTTTGTTTGTGGCGATCTCATGGAACTCAAAATCAGACATGACGAATCAAAGTTCGCGTCATGGCACCTCGTCGAATTCATCCTGCCGGCTTTACTTCGCAAGCAGTTTCCGTACGCGGTAGTTCTCGCTGTCGCCGACGTAGACATTTCCCGTAGCGTCTACACAAACGCCGTGTGGTCGTGCTAAGCCACACTTCAGTGGATCTCCATCTGGTCCGTCGTGTTTCGTTCCATCGCCAATCACTGTCTCAATGACGCCGGTCGCATTTCGGATAACTCGAACGGTGTGGCTTTCTGTGTCCGCTAAGAAGATGTCACCCTTGGCTGAAACTGCGACACCCTTTGGTCCCGCTAGATTTGCGTGAACCGCCGGGCCTCCATCACCGAGATAGCCTTGTTTGCCAACGCCAGCAAGATGCACGAACTGTTGTTTGGCGAGGTCGAGTCGGAAAACTGAATTCCCTTCGCGCAGCGCGAGAATCAAATCGCCATTCGCCGCGAAGTCGAGTGCTCGCGGGCCAGCGACGGCGGCGTTCAAATAACTCGAACCGCTTGCAGGAACCGCCTTCTCACCGTTACCGGTCAATGTTGAGATGATCCCGGATTTTAGGTCAACACGACGTACTCGTTGGTTGCCGATATCGCAGACGAAAAGCGAGCCTTTGCCGTCGAGTGCAATGGAGTGCGGCTGGCGAAATGTCGCCTCTCGGGCTTCTCCGCCGTCGCCACTAAAGCCAGCTTTGCCCGTTCCCGCGACAGTCGTAATGACACCGCTCGACTTATCAACTTTGCGAACGAGATGATTTTGCATCTCGACGAAATACATGGAACCGGCGTTGTCGAATCGAATTTCATACGGTTCGTTGAGCAACGCTTTTGTCGCTAAGCCGCCGTCTCCGGCGTAGCCCTTCTTTCCCGAGCCAGCGACAGTCGAGATTTGGCCAGCGGCATCAATTCT
>CAIJTL010001565.1 GCA_903823545.1 uncultured Planctomycetaceae bacterium | reverse complement strand
TGTATATCTCGAGCGCCCATTGACCGTCGATTCTTTTGATCCCGTAGACGCTGCGGAAATCACCGATGCCTCGCTGGATGGCTTGAAGAATCTTTGTCACCCACGCCGCATGAGGCATCTCATTGACGGCTTTGAACAACAGAACGCTGGGGCGGAGCTTTCCATTTCCCGATGCTGGCGGCTCATACGGCCAATGGCAATAGTTCAACCAGGGATCGCCGCTCTTCATCCGCTCAATCAACAGTTCTCGGAGAGGCTTGTCCATCTCGTGGATCTCCTGAGAATCGAATAACGAATGAACATCAATGCAGGTCCTTCTTACCGAAAGGACGTTCGGGCCGCTCAAGCGAGAACTGCTCAGATTGTGGTGATCACGCCGAACACAAGAGCGACATTACGCAGCGGCGAGCAGTGCGAGTTCTTCGGCGTTAACGGCGACGATGGCAATTCCAAACTTGTCGGCGATCGCAGCAACCTCTTCTGGATTGATGATGATTGTCATACCGGCTTCAATGGCCAGCACCTTGCCGCCCGACTCGTGCATCGTCTTGATAGTGTCTGCACCGACAGTGGGCACATCGAATCGCATATCCTGTTTTGGTTTGGCGACTTTCACAACCGTGAAGCCACCGCGTCGGCACAATTCCCCCGCACGACGAATGCAGCGATCGGTCCCTTCAATTGCTTCCACTGCGATTACAGCGGTGTCATTGATCACGACAGTCTGGCCAATATCAAGTCGGCCCATTTCACGAGCCATTTCCCAGCCGAATCGAATATCTTTCCACTGAGCGGCGTTGGGGCGGCGACTGGTCAGAAATCCATGTTTCACAAGAAGCTCCGGACAGTATTTCAGGGCGGAATCAAAGACCAGATTATCGCGCTCAAACTCACGAATCACCGCCAACAGCAGCGTGTCGTCTTTCTTGTTCTCGCGAGCATAGCGAACCCACATATGGATGGTCCGCCAGTCCGGCATCAAGCGAAGCCAGCGGAACGGATGAAAGAGAACGGTCTTCTCAATCTTTCCCGCCATAATGATTCGCTGAACCCCGGCTTTTTTGAACAGCCGAATCGCTTTCCCAAAACGCGCGAGCGGAGCGAATCGAAATTCATCGCAGGCGTCATAGAGCTCATCCGAAGCCATACCAGCCACGCCAAGCCCATAGACATAGTGACCAGCATTGCGAGCGGCACGAGCAAACCGAATGGGAAACTCTCCCGCTCCGGCAAGAAGACCCAGCCTCATCGGAGGCATCGCTTCCACCTCGGAAATCGAATCGAGCCCCGCTACTGCCGGTCTCACGAACGGCAGTATGTCAGGATTGGAATCTGAATTGACCGGCGTAGACATGTGAACTGACTGTGGTGATTTGTTACGGAGGATGGCATAGTGCGCCCGTCCTCAGATGAAAAGTATTACTCTGCGTAACGTCCAATTCTTTATGCAGGCGAAACGCGTTGGGCGGGTCTGATATTCAGTCGTTCAACTCAATTCAGCCAGCTAACAAGAAGCTGAATCCGCAACTGAAACCACTAAACTCCCAACAAAAACAAAGTGATTTACGCGGCTGCGGAG
>CAIJTL010001564.1 GCA_903823545.1 uncultured Planctomycetaceae bacterium | reverse complement strand
GTGTTTGATAAATCTGGAACGATGTTTGTCGCCGATTACGTCAACCACAACGTACTGAAGATCGACATGGCCACGAAGCAAATCACGACCTTCGCACATCACGATCAGATGAATCAGCCTAACGATTTGGCGATTGGTCCCGACGATGTGCTGTGGGCCAGCGATCCGAATTGGGGTAACAGCACCGGCCAGCTTTGGCGAATCGACCGTCAGGGGAAGATCACGAAAGTCGCCAGCGATCTCGGCACGACCAACGGCATCGAAGTCAGCCCGGATGGCAAGACATTGTACGTCAATGAGAGCCTTCAACGTGGACTCTGGGCATTCACAATCACCGCCGACGGAATCAAAGACAAAAGACTCGTGAAGCAGTTTCCCGATCACGGCTTTGACGGCATGCGATGCGATGTTGACGGCAACTTGTATGTCACTCGTTACGGCAAAGGGACGGTCGCCGTCGTCACCCCGAAAGGAGAAATTCTGCGTGAGATTGATGTGCTCGGCAAAAGCCCGAGCAATATCTGCTTTGGTGGCCCCGATGGCCGCACAGTTTATGTGACTGAGGTTGAACACACGCGACTCGTCAAATTCCGAGTCGATCGCCCTGGCCAAGCATGGCAACGCTGGCAAAAGAAGTAATGAGTCGGCAACACGTGGAGCCTAACGACTCATGCTGAGCGATTTTCAACGCAAAGGCGCAAAGAGCACAAAGGAACGCCAAGAATTCATTGCAGATAACCATTGTCCAGGAAACTTTGGAAATGGTCATCTTTCAACATTTCTTGGCGGCCCTTCGCGTCCATTGCACCTTTGCGTTGAAAACACTCTCAAACACAGCTCGATCGTTATTACTATATTACTAAATGCCGACGACCTCGAAGCCTTTGCGGTAGGACTTCGTGACGTAGGCTCCTGCCTTCGACGAGTTCTTCGCTTTCAGAGCGGCAGCGTCCCATTCGATTTTCTCACCGCTGCGGAATGCGACGATGCCGAGCAGGATGGTCTCGGTCAGCGCGCCGGAATAATCAAAGTTGCAGGTCGTTGGCGAACCGGTCTTGCACGCTTGAGTCCATTCCCGCCAATGACCGATCGAATCTGCGATTGTCTTCGGTGGCGCTTTGAAGTCAGTGAACTTGTCTTGAGGCAACAAGACCAAGCGACCGTAATCGGCGGCCAGCATTCCCTTGTCCCCGACGAACAACACGCCAATACCCCATTCGCTCAGCGACTTGCCGCTGTAGTCCTTGGTGCTCTTGACCAAGTCATGATGTGCTCCGCCGTCAGACCAATGAAATTTCACAGCGGGTTGGTCGCCGCGAGCCGGGAACTCGTAATCGCACTTCGTCCATTTCGGCGTTCCGTCCGGATGAACCTCCGGGCCTTCGCAAACGACAGATGTCGGATGCCGAAGGCCGAGTGCCCAGAACGGCAAGTCCATGATGTGAGCGGCCATGTCGCCGAATGTGCCTGAACCGTATTCCCAGAAACGTCGCCAGTCACCAGGATGAATCCCTTTGCAGTAATCGCGTTCCTTGGCTGGGCCGAGCCACACATCCCAATTAAGGCTCGTCGGCACGGGGAGCGTTTCGCCAAAGCGACCGTTGGACCAATCTTTGTTGCACCAAGTGAAGACCTCTCGCACTGGACCAATCGCTCCGCTTTGGATCACTTCGACCACGCGGCGGTAGTTCCCTTCGGCATGGACCTGGGTCCCCATTTGCGTGGCAACTTTGTGCTTCTTGGCTAACTCTGCGATGACGCGAGCTTCTTGCACGGTGTGCGTCAGCGGCTTCTCGCAGTAAACGTGTTTGCCCAATGAGATCGCGATCGACGTCGGCGGAGCGTGCGTGTGATCGGCGGTGGAGACCACGACCGCGTCAATCTTGTTGCTCATCTTGTCGAAGAGTTGGCGATAGTCCTCAAACTTCGCGGCGTTGGGAAATCGCTCAGCCTGCCTGCCGAGATTGCCGCGATCGACGTCGCACAACGCAACAATGTTTTCTTGAGTGAGCTGATCGAGATTGTGGCCCCCTTTGCCTGCAACTCCGATAATGGCCAAGTTCAACTTTTCGTTCGGCGACTTCGAATCGGCAAACGATCGGTCAGACATGCCGACCCACCATGCGGTGGCAGCAGATGCGGTTCCCAGAAACTGACGTCGACTAAGACGGTGCGACATGGCGAGCGTTCCTTCAAAGAGTAATCAGGGAGGCAACACGAGGCTGGGATCAACGACCGTCGGACTCGGTGAGTCACGACGAGGGACCTCAGTGTGTTGATTCAGGCGTTTGATTTCAAACAACGCCAATGTCGTAACGCACCGGAGATGCTCGCAGATTTTGGAATCTTCACAAATTTGAACCGCAGAGGACGCTGAGATCAC
>CAIJTL010001563.1 GCA_903823545.1 uncultured Planctomycetaceae bacterium | reverse complement strand
TCCCACGAAGCCGCGGGATCAGGAGACCCGCGCCGATCGCGCGAGCGGCGACGCGTTTGAAGAGCCGATAGCATTCGTGCCGGTCTTCGTCGTCGCGAACGATGTCCACGAGATCGACTCCGCGATTCAGGACGTGATCGATGCCTCCCGGAATCTCAATGCGGAGACGTCGCGGATTTGTCAGAGCATCCTGAGTGGTCAAGGTGTATTCAGTGAAGACCGTGCTGGAGCTTCGGGGATCACGTTCTTGCCGATAATGCCGAACGCGACCGAAGCGCGAAGCAAATGCCTGTCGCTGCTGAAGACTTCGGTGAACCCATCGTGTTGAGCACAAGCCAGATGTAGAGCATCTCCCGTGCGAAGGAAAACGCCGCGCGGCAGTGTGCGGAAAGTTGCCCGTGCCAGACTCATGACGGCATCCGTCAGCGGGAGCCATTGCCAATAGCCTTCATCGCAATCCTTGTCGAACACCTGCAACACGCCGTCCATTTCGTTCTGCGTGATCCGTCCTTCTCGCAAATGCCGATGAACAGCGGCGACGAACTCGACTCGTGCGTGCGCCGCTGAAGCAACTCCATCGGCTTCGGAAACGAGTTCGCGGACTTCGGGCGAGCCATGTTCCGTCAGATAGCACTTCAGTATGTAGCAGGTATCGAGATAGATCATCGGTCGCGATCCGCCGAGACCGCATCGGTCGAGTCCGCGTTCAATTGCGGCCGTCGAACCGATTCCCAATGCCCACTTGGAAATCGACGTCCTGGCGAAATTGGCTTCGCCGCTTCGATCACCGCCACCACTTCACCCTGATCGGTCACCAACGTCGCTTCATGAGCGGCCTCGCGAACAATCGACTCCGTGGACTGCCGCAGTTCGTCGATGCTGACCGATTTCATGATCGAAACTCCTCACTTGGGTGACGGACTCTCCGGAGGATCGCGGAAACTGGCCGAGATATTCAAGATGAATTCGTTACCCACGTCGCTTGGCGACGCAGTTGAAGAACCGAAACCATTCGTGCCAGTCTTCGTCGTCGTCGCGAACGACGTCCGCGCGATCGACTCCGCGATTCAGGACGTGATCGACGCCTCTCGGAATCTCAATGTTCGTTTTGTCAGAGGACACAAGATTGACAGAGGTAACCGAGTGGGCCAAACGGAACGGATGCTGGAGCAATGCGGATAGTCGCAAACGGGACCGCTCTGTGGCAGTTTGTGCATTCGACATCACAGCTCGGAAGCCGAAGGTGCAATCCAAGACACGCCGGAAAGACTGCGTCATGACCAGACTGTTTTCGTACGCCGGCAACCAGATCGAGTCGCAAGTCTTCTAAACCAGCCCAGAACTCACCTATCAACGCGAGTCGAGGCTTCACTTCACGAATCAGTCGCGTAACGCCGTTGTAGCCCAGATGAATATCTCGCTCAAAATTCGGATCGACGAACTCTTGCGGCTTTGGCTGGCTGACGTGCGCCAGCAAAATATCGCACTCTCGCAGTTGATCGGCCAAACCTTCGAAATACTTTGTGTCGCCGGTGTAGCCGAGCACGAAATCCCTCTCCGATTCTCGATGTAAGCGCAATCGCATTCCCACCGCGTGCGGCACGTCCTTGCCATGATCCACGGGAAAATGTTCGACTGTAAGCGGCAGTCCATTTTCCTTTACCAGCCAGTGCTTCCGTTCGTGGGCATAGCGCGCAAACCGGACTGGAGTTCCCCGATGATCCGGGCTGTTGTCAGGAAAGCCGGTTACAGTGTCCTCATCAATCGCCAGTAAGTACGGGGTGAGTGGCCTAAGTTCGCCGCGCACGACTTTGTTTTGATGCGGGTCTTGAGCTTTTCGGCGGAAAATCTCGTAGCGCAGGTCGTCGAGACTTCCAAGATCGTAATTGTGGTCCGGGTGATTGTGAGAGACCAACACCGCGTCGATCTCG
>CAIJTL010001562.1 GCA_903823545.1 uncultured Planctomycetaceae bacterium | reverse complement strand
CCATGACTCACGTCACTCTCATGAAACGGGGACTTCAATCGGCCATCGCATCCAGCACGCGGGCATACGCTCCGAACGCACCACCGTCGAACAAAACAAACCGCACGAGATCCGGCTTCTTTTGAGTCAGCAGAAATTCACGAGTCACCGCCAACGACGTTTCGGCTGCCAAGTCGATCGGGTAGCCGTAAACCCCGGTACTAATCGCAGGAAATGCGACGCTGCGACACGAGTGCTCCACAGCAAGCTCCAAGCAACGGCGATAGGCAGATTTCAGCAAGTCGATTTCTCCAAAGACTCCGCCTCGCCAGATTGGACCGACTGCATGAAAGACAAACTTGGCCTTCAATAGGCCACCAGATGTCGCGACTGCCGAACCAGTCGGGCAGCCGTCTGGGTATTGCTGACGAGTCTCGTCCATCAAAGTCGAACCCGCCGCTCGATGGATCGCCCCGTCCACGCCACCACCGCCAGCAAGCTTTGAGTTCGCCGCATTCACAATCGCATCAACCGATTGACGAGTGATGTCCCCTTGAACGAGCTCCAAACGGCAAGCACCAAATTGAACTAACATGTGGAGTGATCTCAGCAAGTGGCAAGACAGAATCCTGGGGGCAGGGCCAAGTGAATGATGCGACGACTCAGTCGCCACCGCAACTGCCTCCCACGTCCAACTTTACCTGACGTGCGAACAGAGCCGTCTTGACATGATTTTGAATGTCGACCACAACCCCAACCCCTTCTTGGCTCCGGCGGATTGATGCCGACCGCGAGCAATGATTTTCAGTCGATCGCGATGCTCGCTTCAAGGACGAAGGCGTCACATGTCGGTCAGCGTCAGACATAAAGTGCACGAATACTCGGTGACAGTGAGTCAATCGGCGCGCGATGAGTTGATCCTCAACCACTTATGGTTAGTACGACATCTCGTAGGCAAGCTGGCTGCTCGACTTCCCCCAGGAGTCGACGTCGATAACCTCGAATCAGCCGGATTGCTCGGGCTGGTTGAAGCCGCCCAGCGATTTGATACGAATCGCGGAGTTGACTTCAAAGCATTCGCGGCCTTGCGAATTCGGGGAGCGATGATTGATGAGGCACGGCGAAACAGCCCGCTTCCGCAAGAGTTATTGCAATACGTGAAGCTCGTATCGAGAGCACAAGAACGCCTTACACCGCCGATCACGATTGAAGCCCTCGCGGCAGAAACAGGTCTCTCCGAGGATCAAGTGCTCGACGCCTTGGCGGCAATTCCGCTCACGCAGGTGAAGTCGTTTGATCCAGCGGCAGACGAGTTATCTCAGATCACTGAAGACGTCTCGTCATCTGCGATGGAACGTGAAGATGAATGGCGATTGCTAGCGGATGCAATTTCATCGTTGCCGGAACGAGAGCGATTGATCGTCACGATGTACTACAAAGAAGACCTGCGTCTCAAGGAAATCGGTGAAATCTTAGGGCTTTCAGAATCGCGAGTCTCACGATTGCTGACGGCAGCTCAGTTTCAATTGCGCGAATACGTGATGGAACGATAGAGAACGAGAAATTTGGAATGACCACTCGCATTCACAACTCCGGTTCACACGCGCTACCGCACGTCGTTCTTTCAGGGAACCGCGTACGGCAGTCCGACGAAACGACGCTGGTGGGTGCTCCGAGACAAGGCAACGATCACGGCGCGACCGTGGAATTGGTGAAAGAGGGTGACGTCGTCAAAGCAATTGATGTCACGTGTGGCTGCGGTCAAAAGACACGAGTGTGGTGCGTTTATGAGCCTGAATGACCAACGTTCGACAATTCGAACGCTGACGCAATGGTTGCGACGATCGTTTAGCCTCTGGCTAATGGTCGCGTTGACTGTTGGCATGGGGTCGTCGTGGCTTGCTGGTCAAAGCGGTGCTCCTCCCACGTACTCGTCTCCAAATGTGGTGAACGACGCCGGGGCGAAGATGCGATCGACGCAGGTGCCGAGAAAAAACTCGCCAACCAATCAAAACAAAACGCTCAATCAGAATTCGCAGGGCACATCCGGTAAGAACTCAGCTGCAAAACAGACTGGCGGAACTAATCGGTCACCTAACTCAAGCACGAACTCAGCGATGCGAGATTCTGGAGTT
>CAIJTL010001561.1 GCA_903823545.1 uncultured Planctomycetaceae bacterium | reverse complement strand
TCAATACACCCTCTGATAGAATTTTAGTCGGCTACTGCCTCTTTCAACGTTGCTCCGTACTTTTTTGCAACTTCGTCGTAGGCGGTTTTGGTGGTGGCGCGTTCGGGTTCGCGGATTTGGTTTTTCTTGGCGTTCCAGGAAACCTCAATGGCTTGCTTGCACGAGTCGATGCTCTTGCGGTTTTACTACACCGGCACTGCCAGCCGTTCGTGGAGAAACTCCGGTGCGAAGTCTGCGGAGTTGGGCCAAGCGATCGTGTGCAACTCAGGATCGAAACGCATTCGACGGAACTCGGCGATGTCTCGCAACGGCTCGAACACTTCGCCGTAAAGTTCATGTTGCAGATCGACCTCGCCTTCGGAGCCGTCGTTGAAACTGATCCACACGACAAAATCGCGAACGTACTTCGCTTTGCATACATGCAGAATCATGATCTTTGCCCCCTCAATGATTACTTCGTCCAATCTTCAATTCGCAAATCATCGATCAAGGCAAAGTCTCGCAGATTGGCCGTCACAAGAGTTGCGTCGTGGGCCATTGTGATTGCGGCGATGCGAAGGTCCATTAGACCGAGACGGCGATGGCGACGACGGAGGTCGGCAGCAATCGTGGCGGCGGACTCGGTGAAACTCAGAGTGCGAACTCGCTTCCATGAAGTCAAATGACGGTCAAGCTGTTCGTAGGCATAGATCTGCTCGGAGATTGTTCTGGCTTGAGAGATATAGCTCATCCAGCCGCGCATCTGTTCCTCGAACGAAATGATCGTCGCGAACAATGAATCTGGGGCGGCTTGTTCGAGTCGCAGGATCAAGCGGTCAGATCGGCCGGATTCGTGTTGGTCAATCAGCGAGAGCACGTCAGTGTCGAGTACGAACACGACCGGTTCCTTTTGAAGGTGACTTCGACAGTGTCTTCCGCTTTGGCTCGGAACGCTGGCTCTCACGGAATGCTCGACCCAGCTTCATCGCTTTCGCGTACTTCGGGTCGCCGGCGAACTGTCCGAGATTCTGTTTCCACCACGGAAGCGTTTGGCCTTCAACCTGTTCCTTGAGCGAGGCCAATTCGCGCTCAAGAGTCGTGACACGCGTTTCCAATTTTGTACTCATGAAACTCGTCCTTTCATCGGTCTCCGTAATTGGAGTCGCCCCAAGGCGAATCAGTAAAGATTAGCGTCAATCAGCGTTCTTCCAAATGCCATTTTATCTTCAACTCAATCTGCAACAGCCTCTTTCAAACGGGCCTCGTAGATCTTTGTGGCTTCGTCGTAGGCGGCTTTGGCAGTGGCGCGTTCGGGGTCGCGGATTTGGTTTTTCTTGGCGTTCCAGCAGACTTCGACGGCTTGTTTGCACCAGTCGATGCTCTTCTTGCTGGCTCGGACCGGTTGGCCGCCGACTTCGACCCAGATTGGGTTTGTGTGGACGCTCGGCAGGATGCGCACGGCGACCCAACTGGATTGCTTGATCGGGATGTCGAAGCTCAACGGTTGAGTCTTGCCGTCGGCGACGATGTTCTTCGTGGCGGCGACTTGGCCGTTGACGATGAT
>CAIJTL010001560.1 GCA_903823545.1 uncultured Planctomycetaceae bacterium | reverse complement strand
CGGAGTTGTTCCCGCGAATGGCGGAACACGTCGACGACATGTGCTTCATTCATAGCATGCACACCGAAGGGGTCGCTCACGGGCCGGCGACCTTGTTCTTGCACACGGGGTCAACCAACTTTATTCGACCGTCGATGGGAGCGTGGGTCAGCTACGGGCTGGGAACCGAGAGTCAGAACCTTCCCGGGTTCGTTTCGATTTGTCCGGCGATCGCGAACGGCGGGCCTCGAAATTTCGGGACAGCGTTCTTACCGCCGGTCTATCAGGGGACCGCGATCGGTCGAGCGGGAACCCCGGCGGCGGAAGCTCGCGTGCGATACCTCAGCAACGAACGGCTTTCATCGACCGAGCAGCGCGAGCGTTTCGATCTGCTGCAAGCATTGAACGCCGAGCAGGTCGCTCGACATTCCGGTGACAACGAGATGCAAGCGGTCCTCGATTCATTCGAGCTTGGCTTTCGCATGCAGAATCATGCTCCAGAGGTCTTTGACCTGTCGCAAGAATCCAAAGAGACGCAAACGCTCTACGGTATCGGCGACAAGACGACCGATGACTTTGGTCGCCAATGCTTGATGGCTCGCCGCCTCGCTGAATCAGGAGTGCGATACATCCAAGTGAACTACAGCGATAACTCGGCCAACCCCGCTTGGGACCAGCACAGCAACATGCCTAAGCATGCTGATCATGCGAAGGCGGTCGATCTGCCGATCGCGGGCTTGTTGACTGATCTCAAACAACGCGGTCTGCTCGACGACACGATCGTCTGGTGGAGTGGCGAATTCGGTCGCACGCCATACGCCGAAAAGAACGGGACAGGTCGAGACCACAATCCGGGCGGCTTCACAACGTGGCTTGCCGGTGGTGGCGTGAAACCCGGATTCGCCTACGGTGCGACCGACGAGTTCGGACATCATGCCGTCCAAGACAAAGTCCACATGCACGACCTCCACGCGACAATCCTGCATCAGCTTGGTCTGAACCACGAACGCTTGACCTACAAATTCGCCGGTCGAGACTTCCGTCTGACCGACGTCGCGGGTCGAGTGGTCGACGATATCTTAGTCTGAGTTTGCTCGGAGCATCCTGGCTCAATATCAAAGCCGTGAGAGAGATGTTGATGCCGACGTGGTAAAAAGCGGGAGCAATTCCGTTCGAGTCGGATCGGCCAGGGTGCCGCAAACGATTCGCGAAGTAGCGTGTGATCAAAAGAGGCCGAGGACCGGTTGGCCGTGCTCGACGAGGCGACGGGGGCGATTGAGTGCGTCGTGGTATTCGGTGGCTGGATCAATTCCTAATGCGTGATAGATCGTGGTGATGAGATCATAGGGATGCACGGGATTGTTTTTCGGCCATGCGCCGAAGCGATCTGATTCACCATAGACTTGGCCCGGCTTCACTCCACCGCCGGCGATCAGGCAGGAATAACATTCGGGCCAATGATCGCGTCCGCCGGGGCCGACATTGTCGGTGGTGGGAACTCCGATCTTCGGCGAACGTCCAAACTCGCCAACGGCCACGACGAGTGTTGTTTCCAAGAGACCGCGTTCTGCGAGATCAGCCAGTAGCGCTGACATGGTTCGGTCGAAGACCGGACAGCGATGTTCGCGTAACGTTGAGAAGTTGTTGCGATGCGTGTCCCACGAACCATCAGGACCAGGGACAGGTTCGTCGTCGGACCGAGCGGGCCAAGTCACTTGTACGAATCGAGTCCCCGCCTCAACCAATCTGCGAGCTAGTAAGCAACTCTGACCAAACCGCGTGCGACCAAACCGGTCGCGAGTCGCGTCTGATTCGGTATCGAGCCGAAATGCTTGCACGGCTCGATGTGATTGCACGAGCCCCAATGCTCGGTCGTAATAGGTGTCGAAAGTGGCGGTCACTTTGGCCGCCGATTGACGACTCGTCTCGTTACGCTGAGCGTCAATGCTCGAACGCAAATCGACTCGCGATTGCAGCCGGTCCAACGTCACGTCACCAGGGAGCGAGAACGCTTCAAGCTTTAGCGGCAGAGTCGGGTCGTCATACATCGTGAATGGGTCATAGGCCGCTCCGAGGATTCCAGCCGACTGGCCAACGCCGACTTCTTTTCCTTCTTTCACCGCTCCGCAGACTGCTACATAACTGAGGCCACCCGATGTTGATGGGCGTTGCCGAGCCACGATCGAACCGATTGAAGGGAGATCGTCGCGTGATGGCGGGACCGCGAGCCCTGTCGATGAAAAGTTGTTGGGATCGGTGCCCGTCATCAGCATGTAAATTGCCGAGCCATGATTTCGCAGTCCCTTCGGCTTGACCCCCAACGATCGAATGATCGTGAAGTTGTGAGCTTGCTCGGCCAGCATCGGCAACACTTCACCGAGCTGCATCCCAGGGGCTCGTGTGGCGATGGGCCGAAATTCACCACGGATTTCAGCCGGTGCCTCGGGCTTCGGATCAAACAAGTCGATGTGGCTCGGTGATCCTTGCAGATAAACCAAGATCACCGATTCCGCAGTGCCCGACCGACGAGAACTTCGAGACGAACCGGATGGGTTTGAAGCCGCCTGAATCGCTTGTTGGCGCAAAAAAGCAGGAAGGCTCAGTCCGATTAGTGATAGCCCGCCGATTGAGAGTAACTCACGCCGCGAAGCGACATCGCACAAACGACTCGCAGATCCGTGGATTGAGAACATTGCTCGCCCACTATTTGAATTTA
Organism: uncultured Planctomycetaceae bacterium; assembly: GCA_903823545.1. Taxonomy (GTDB): domain Bacteria; phylum Planctomycetota; class Planctomycetia; order Planctomycetales; family Planctomycetaceae; genus SXKJ01. Next base: position 2,610 of record CAIJTL010001560.1, on the reverse strand, counting down.
TCGTCGATTGGAACCTGGAAGCCATTGGCTAGACGATTCGTCATGTTAGCGACGCCGACGATACTCATCAGCTCGCCATACATCGCATCGGTCATCCCTTTGGAAACGGCTGCAGCTCGATGAGAGGCAATGCAGTAGTTGCACCCATTGGTAACGCTGACCGCGATGTAGATCAATTCGCGAACAAGTGGGTCCAGCTCACCGCTTCCCGCCATCACCTCTTTCAACGTGGCCCACGTTCGCTGAAGCGTCGGCGGATGATTGGCAAGCGCTTTCCAAAAGTTGTTGATCTCATCCGTCTTGCGCGTCGCTCGAATGTCGTCAAAGACCTCGCGGACCACTCCCTGACTCTGCTCATATTCGATCAGCGGTTGCATGATATCGTCCTCTTGCCAATCGTCGCTCGTTAGTGAACCGGGCCGCTCAATCAATCTGCACACGCACGGAGTGTAGGCGTTGGCGGTCGCCTCTTTGGCGGTAGTCTTCGAGGACTGCTTCGACTTCGGGTTTGAGGAAGTCGTTGAACTTGCGCTTGCCACCGTTTTCGACGATGAGGCGTTTGTTGAAGTCAATGAGTGTGGGGTTCAACCACAGTGTGATGGGGCCGTGTCCGCCGACCGAGATGGTCTTCTTGTTGTCTGATTCACCGGCAAGGACTCTGGCCTTCAGGTTGATTGGACTGGGTGACTTGGCGGCTGCGACGGAAATCGGGATTGGTTTCATCGAGCGATTGTTGTTGAGGCTAGTGTTCGCCCAGCGGACCCAGTGTAAGCGGACGTCGCGGGTGCGAAAGCTGCTGAATTCAAACTCAGTCGGTTCGCTTGGGCGGCGATGGAGTTCCATCCAATCGAAGAGACGATGAATCTCGCTGTAGAACGTTTCATGGCCGCGGCTCTTGTATTGGACCAAGACGATGTCGGCGGCCTTGCGCATGATCTCTTCCATCGCTTTTGCGTTGCGATTGTACAAGCCGAAATCGAACTCACCCATAACGACGTACCAGTTCTGCTCGAAGGCATTTGAGCGAAGATGTTTGCTGTCTCGATCAATGCCACCAGAGATGGGAATGACACCCGCGAAGAGGTCAGGATGAGCGAGCGACACATCGAAGGCGGCTTCGGCTCCGCGGCCGTGACCGGAAAGAAAGATGCGGTCGGAGTCGATTGAGAAACGACGACGAACATCTCGAAGACATTCCCAAACGATCGTCTCGGTAGGAGCAGGGAGCGGGTCGCCGGGTTTCGGTGGGAGGTATTCCGGAGCAATCACGATGTAACCGTGACGCTGTGATTGCAGCGGCGAGCCATCATCGCCGCCCCACCATTTCAACGCGTTCTCGGGAGACAGCCCCCCTTCGTGCAGCGCGATGATCAATGGGTAGGTGTGATGCGGATTGAATTCCTGCGGGACGAGTACCGAGTACTTAAACGTCGTCGGATCATCGCTGTCTTCATCGCGAGTGCGTCCAGGTTCATTGAGGGACAGTTTCAGAATCTTGCCCGGCTGCAAGGCAGTGGTTTCGACCGTTGGTGGTAATCGCGGGATGAGTTGTTCGACGGTCTTCGGGCCGACACCCTCTGTTGCAGTGAGGTCTGCCAACGCCTGTTGACGCTGCTGTGGATGTGTCGCTCGCAGATATTGCAGGGCGTGAAATCGTGCTGACCATAATCGAACCGCGTTGGGGAAATCGGTTGTCGCATTCGCATCACCCAAGACCCATCCGGAATAGGCAACGGCTAGTTTTTGAGCCGCCGTAAGCGTGGCATCTTTTTCTAGTTTGAGGAATGGTTCCAAACGGGGGAGCGTTTCGAAGTCTATCTGTTGGATCACTTCGTCTCGTAATGGAGCGACTTGTATCAGCTCGTCTTTCGTGAGTTCTGCCTGCAAGTTCCCGAGCAGGTTTTTCACATGGTCAATCTTGTCTTGTGCGTCCGTGAATTCATTTTGAAAGTTTCGTACTTCACGGAGGATGTCAGCTCCAAGTTCTTGCGTCGGAAAAGATTTGAGCGCGGCCAAAACGAGCTGATGCTGTCCGGCGGCTCGGCGATGTTTTAGTTCTTGTAGCAAGCGTCGCGCGAGAAGCTGTCGTGCTTCGCGAGCGAACTGATCGCAGTCCGGTTTCAACTCTGGCTTATCGACGGAAAGTCGTTCGCATTCTTCCAATGCGAGTTCGTACATCCCCGCTTGCTGCAAAAAGCGGACAACGGCGAAGCGAACGTCCCTCTTTTCCGAGGTGGTCCAGCGGGTCAACATGGCGGTGAGTTCTTCACGTCGTAGCGAAGAAGTCGCGATGCTGAATTCCCATTCGTGATTCAACCCGGTCACCGTGCAGGACTGCGGTCGTAGTTGCGTGATTCCTTGAATCAGGTTGATCGGTGCCCTGTTCGGGCCAAGTACGGAGACTTCGCGATGGCCGTTGTTGTTGAACGGGCTCAACTTCAGAAACGGCCCGACTGACCCGACAACGAGTGAGCCACCTGCTCGCTTGGCAGGAATGTCAAACTTCTCGAACTGATTGAGCAATACGTCTTCGTTGGGCGGTTGCTTGAGTTGCGTGCGGCTAATCCAGTAGCGGCGCATGCCGTCATCGAGCATCCAATATGGATAGCT
>CAIJTL010001559.1 GCA_903823545.1 uncultured Planctomycetaceae bacterium | reverse complement strand
GTTTGAATCCCGATCCGGTGATCTTTGACGCACAGACCGTCATGCGACGCATTTTGGTCAACGCGGAAAGATGCTCGAAGCCTTCGTCGCTGACCGCTGTCAGACAGACGTTGAGGAACTGCAAGTTGGTCAGACCTTTCAAATGGATCAGCCCCGCGCTGGTGACGGCGGTGCCAGAGAGTTCGAGTCGCCGCAGATCATTCTGGCCGATCAACAGCTTCAGCGTCTCGTCGTTGACTCGTTGCGAAAGTGCTTTCGCCTCCGGTTCTTTGTGCCCGTCAGTCCGCTCGTTGAGGTTGAGTTCCGCGATGCGACCGAAGACTTCGAGTGACTCGTCACCTGCGATCGAGCGAATCCAATCGGGAGCCGCGATGTCGAGTGTCGCTTTGCCGCCGAGCCGTTTCACTTCGGCCAACAGGGGGCGATCGGCTGCATGTCGCGCGGCGGCTTTGTTGAGTTCTGGAAGCAGTTTTTCGACATCGTCGCGAATCTTCGAATCGGTGAGCTTCGCGACGAGTGTTTGAATTTGTTGCCGTGCGTCGTCGTCGAGTTGTCCGCCGCTGACCTTAGCATTGGCGGCAAGTTTTGCGATCGTTCGCAGTGCCTCCGCGTCGGCATGAGGTCGCTGGACCACGAGGTCGAGCGTTCGCGAAATCGGCATCGGCTTTCCCGGATGTCCGGCGAAACCTTTCACGCCAACTACCGCGTGAAAGACTCCCGGAGGATCGCCGGTCGTGCAAAAGATCTCGTCGTGCTTCGGGCCACCGAAGGCGATGTTGCTGACGACTTTGCTAGGCAGCGGCAAGTACGCGAGCACTTCGGCCTTCGGGCTGAGCACCGTGATCCGCCCTTTGCCGGTCTCCGGTCGATGGAAGTCGGTGACCCACAAATTCCCCGCCGCATCGAACGTGCAGCCGTCGCCTCCGGAGCCGCCGAGGTCGTAAAACAACTCCGGCGGACCACACAGATCGTTGTCGTCCGGCAGCGCGTATCGCAGGATTTTCTTGGACTGCGATTCGATGACGTAAAGGTGCTTGCTCGCCGGATCGACATCGAGCCCGTTCGGAAACGCGAGCCCCGTCGCCACGCGGTCAACTCGCCCATCGGGCCGCACGCGGAACACGTTGCCGACCGGATTCTGCGGCGTCGAACCTTCCGGGTCCGTCCAATAAACGTTGCCCCGCGCGTCGATGGTTAGATCATTGAGACTCCGCAGCGGCCGCGTTTCAAACTGATCGACGATCACGCCGACTTTCCCTTCCGGCGAAAGATCGAGAACTGCTTTGTACTTGTTGTCGCAGATCAGCATGTGTCCGTCGGCACGCAACACGGTTCCGGCCGGGCCGAGATCGAGATGCTTGTGGACCTTGCGATCGGCATCGACTCGCAACAACGGCCCGGAGCAAAAGAAGACTTCGCCGCGAAACCATGTCGGCCCTTCGGAGTAGCCCGGAGCCGGCGCGTATTGCTCGAAGGTCACTCCCGCGAGCTTCTGGGCCAGTTCCCCGGTTGGCTCATCGGCACCGCATGAGGTCGAACCGTTGAAGCCGACGGCGAGCAGCAACATCGCCCCCCACAAGATGGCGAATCGCCGAACTGCCAATATGCAATTAGGTCGCATTGATTTGCTCCTGGTAAGTGATCGAGGTCGGTTGGTGGCCAGTCTGAGGCGGAGATCATGGCTGTGAAAACTTGACCTCGCAAGCAGCGTGTCATCACGGCGACTCGGAGGTGCAGAGAGGAGATCACATCCTTCGAGCGGTCAAACAGCTTGAGATGACGAGGTAGAACGGCTCTCCAGGGCCGTTCTTTCGGGCCAAGAGCCCCGAACTACGAGCCCTGCAAGTTTCGAGTTCCCTCGCAAGGCGAAGATGCACTATGCTCCGCCCCTCAAATTGCGGGGATCGGCTCGCATTCAACTTTTTGGACATGGACGGCATTCAGCCAAAGGATTGGCGATGTACAAGCTCTTGCTTTGCCAGCGGTATTTGCGGACGCGGTTTATCGCGTTGGCCAGCATCATTAGCGTAATGTTGGGCGTGGCCACGATGATCGTGGTCAACAGCGTCATGTCCGGTTTTGGCACCGAAATGCGGAACCGCATTCACGCGATTTTGGCTGATGTGGTCGTCGAAACGATCAGCTTAGACGGTGCTCCTGATCCGGATCGGTGGACTCGCATCATTCAGGGGGCTGGTGGGGACGAGATTGCAGCAATGGCGGCAACCGTCGAAGTCTATGGCATGATGACGTTCGAGTATCGCGGCCAGTCTGTGACGAAGCCGGTGACGCTGATCGGCATTCAACCAGAGACGAAAGCGTCGGTGTTTCCAGACGGGAGTTCGTTCCCGGATAGCCTCGATAGTTACACGGCCATTCGGAAGGCTGGGAAAGTTGTTCGCCAGCCGTTGCGAGGCAAAGAGGTTCCTCCCGGTTGGGAGCTGACCGAGGAAGCGACCGCATACCGCCGTAAAATGGTCGAGCGGCAGCGCGTTTACATGGAGCAGCGTCAGTACGAACAAGAAGTCGAACGACGTGAATCGAAAGAGTTGGATGGCGAGACTCCATTTGACGCGGCTGATTCTGTCGCGAAATCAAAACCGCAGCCGACTGAAGCCGATCCGTTTGCGAATCGCACCGTGAATGAAACTCAAAACGGGACTGCACCGGAGTTCGGAGCACACGATCCAGCCCCGACCGAAGTCGACCAGTCCGCACCGCAGATTGCACGGATCATTCCAGGCGCGGGTTTGATCGAGTTTCTCTACGAAGATCACGAAACCGGTGAATCAAAAACAATGCGAATGCAGCAGCCAGGCGACGACGTGATGATCAGCACGGTGAAGGCTGGTCGACCCGAGCCGTGCCGCTTTCACGCGACGATCGTCGATGTCTTGAAAACAGGCATGAGCGAGAATGACAGCAGCTTGGTCTTCTGTAATCTCGAAGAGTTGCAGCGTGCTCGCGGCATGATTGATCCGGAGACTGGGATCGGTGCGATTACATCGATTCAGATCAAGCTGAAGAGCTACGACAACGCGGCTGAAGTTGTCAAACGCCTACAAGCGGCGTTGCCTCCCGGGACGTTCTCGGTGCGGACTTGGGAGCAAAAGCAAGGTCCGTTGTTGGCCGCTGTCGAGATCGAAAAGGCGATTCTGAACGTCTTGTTGTTCTTGATCATCGCCGTTGCCGGATTCGGAATTCTGGCGATCTTCTACATGATTGTGGTCGAGAAAACTCGCGACATCGGTATCCTCAAAGCGCTGGGGGCGAGTTCACGCGGGGTAATGACGATTTTCCTCTCTTATGGTTTGGCATTGGGAATCGTCGGTAGCGGAGTGGGCGTTGTCCTCGGTCTGCTCTTCGTACATTACATCAACGAGATCGAAGCGGGACTGACGTGGATTACTGGCCGAAAGATTTTCGATGAGACGATTTACTATTTCCCCAAAATTCCAACGGATGTCAGCGTGTTAATGGTTTTGACGGTGGCGTTCGCGGCCATGGGCATTGCGGTTCTTGCAAGCGTGCTTCCGGCTCGCCGTGCATCACAACTGCATCCGGTGGAAGCATTGCGGTACGAGTAAAGGAACCAGAAGTGTCAGCGAGTGCGGACGCTTCAACCGACGCTCAATTCATTGCCCAGTTGAGCGATCGCCTTCGTTGACGCTTCGGGTTAGTAAATGCGGGCGATCATTAATTGGATAGGAAGCAGTGAGGCCATCATGCCTGAAGTTCTCAGTTTGAATGAAGCCATGTTGAATGAGGCCGCCATGACACGGAGTTCTCGACCGATGCTTTCGACAGCAACTCACTTGTCGACCGTGGCTCTCGAAAAGTTTTATCGCAAGGGTCCGCTGAAGATTCCTGTTCTGCGTGGAGTCGAAATCAGCGTTCGCAAAGGGGAGTTCTTGTCGATTGTCGGTCAATCGGGATCGGGCAAGAGCACGCTGTTGCACGTGATGGGCTTACTCGACTCGCCGAGTGTTGGCGAAGTATTGCTTGATGGTGATCGCATTGACGATCTGCCGCAGCAGACTCGTGATGAAATCCGGAATCGCGTCTTCGGATTTGTCTTTCAGTTCTATCACCTGCTACCAGAACTCAACGTCCTTGAAAACGTTTTGACTCCGTTGATGATCCGGCATTCGTTTTTGAGTTACTGGCGACGGCGCAATGAGTTTCGTGAGCAGGCTTGCGAGATTCTCGAAAAGGTCGGCCTGACTCATCGTTTGAAACATAAACCAAGCGAACTTTCCGGCGGTGAGATGCAACGTGCGGCGATTGCTCGAGCGCTCGTCGCGAAGCCAGAAGTCCTGCTTGCCGATGAGCCAACCGGAAACCTCGATTCAGGAACCGGACAAGAAATCATGGGGCTGATGCGGAGTCTTAATGAAGAGGAAGGACTGACAATTGTGATGGTCACGCACGACGAACAATTGGCTCGAACCGCCCACAGAATGGTCCGATTGAACGAAGGCCGCCTAGAAATCCTCAGCGGAGCTGCTTGAAGTTTTCGGCGACCGCTTTTCTTTCGTTG
>CAIJTL010001558.1 GCA_903823545.1 uncultured Planctomycetaceae bacterium | reverse complement strand
TAGCGGCGGCACATCAGGCGGAACCTTAGGTAACCGCTCGCCGAGCATTTGGACCACCCACGCTCCACGCTTCACAGGACTCGTGCGAGAAGCAGCGGACTGCTTGGAAAGTACTGCGCCGAAGCCGAGCATCCCGCCGCGGCCATAGTCAGCAACCTTCTCGACTCGCCTCCACTCCTCACCTTTTACGCCGGGGATGCCGTAGTGCTTGGCGAGCAATTCATTGATGACCACCGCATCGGCGGCAATCACATCTGCGACTGGGCGATCATTAATTAGGAGATCCTCAAAGAATCGCACCGGTTCCTCGGCCAATGCTTCGCGCAAAGCCGGCGTGAATTCCGGGAAGTGCTTAAGGTTTCGGCCATGGTTGGCAACGAAATCCCGCACACCTAGCCAGCGGGCACCGAACTCCTCAGCCATACCACGCATTCGGCCATCTTTCAGCATCCGTCGCACTTGCTGCTCCATGATCGCAGGCTCGTGAAGCTTTGCTGCATTCGCACGCAACTCGTCGTCAGGAATCGACTCCCAAAGTAGGAAACTTAGCCTTGTTGCAAGTTCGTTGCCCGATACCGGTCCCCAGCGTGTTATAGAGGCCGGTTGTTCGACCCGATAAAGGAACCAGGGAGACGAAAGGACACGCGCAAGAGCGGCACGGAAAGCCGGATCGTGCTTGACGCCATCTTTACGATCGGCTTGGTAGGACGCAAGAATGGCGAAACGTTCATCAGCGGCGAGAGGCCGGCGCCAGGCCCGGGCAGCAAAAACTAACAGCGCCTCAAGGTGCTTCGGTTCCGCAGCGACCTGAGCCGCTAGAAACCCCTTCTCCTCTTTCTTAATCTGTTGCTCAAACTCTTGAATGTAGAAGAACATAATGCGCGCGCCATCATTCGGCTTGCGATAGTACTGCACAAGCCCTTCATAAGCTATTGGTGTTGCGAGCGCTTGTTCGCTAATAAATTCCAATTCGCTCCACAGCCGGTCAATTTCCGCCCGGCCCGCATCGTCAAGCAAGAGCCGACGCAACGGCTCATCCTCTCGGCGGTAAAGGAAGACGCTTCCTTGAGCATCGCGTGGGATGATCGGTTGAAAGAGGACAGCAGGAGGAAACAACGCGCGAAACTCGGCAGCCGGTTGTGCTCTTTTGGCGGCGACGCGCGGGTGCATAATCTGAGCAGCTAGTGGGTCGCCCGGCGTTGCTTTGGCGACCGGTTCAGCAAGGTTCCCACCGCCACCCGTGGCAGCGATTAGGAATGCCTGAACCGAGGCGGTTTCAGGACTGGCTTCGTCGATGCTCACATCAGCGCGGAGGAACCGAGGCAGCGTGAGCGTCTTCTGCAACTCTGCAGAAAGTTTTCTCAGATCGATTACGATCTCGGCACCGGACGCCGTGACCAATGCGGATTTTGGCACTGAGCGGCCCTTAGGGTGATGGCCAAATTTGAGCCCGGAAGCTTTCTCGATGGCCGCGCCTAATTCGGGATGCTCGGCAAACACCAAAGGTGGGCCGTCGCCACCTTCCAGTCGCAACCGGTCCCAAACCACGAATGTGTCGGGCTGGACTGGCAGCGCAACCATGCGGAAAAGCGGCTCACGGGCGGCACCTTGAACCCGCTCCACCGCAACCACCCGACGCAAGTCCTCCCAGGCGGGAAATCCATTCCCGACCGCTATGGCTGCATTTTTCCTATAGTTGCCTTGAAACAACTTGTCCTGCATGGCCTTGATTGCCGCTAGGACCGGTGCCGGGTCAGTGGAGGCTTCCTGCCAACTTGAACGCACAAAGGATAAGATGTCGGAAGGCATACCAGCATCCGGAAGATTCATGTGCGAACTACCGAGATCAGCCAGCGCCTGACCCAAGTCCGGAGTCGCAAGATGCGACAACTCAAACGAGACCCCATCACCACCACTCGGGTGAGCATCGGCGACACGGCCCGCGACCAACAACTCACCAGCAATCGGACTCGTCCAAGCGATCGCTACGGGTCGTTTCTGTCCGGGATGCACGAAGACCGATCGTGCCGGCAATGTCGTCCATACTTTGATTGGTTCCGTAGCCGAGTTCACAAAGACCGACGGTTCAGAACCGATGCTCCACGATTTCAATTCGGACCGTCCAGCGCTGCTATCGTTCCTTTGGGAGAGGAACACTGGAGTAGATGTCGTTTCCAGAAAGCTCC
>CAIJTL010001557.1 GCA_903823545.1 uncultured Planctomycetaceae bacterium | reverse complement strand
GTCGCACGATCTGATGCGAACGACCGGAGCATTCACACCGACGCATCCAGTGCCGCCGTTGCTCGATCAGAATCCGATTGACGTCGCGATGGCGGACGCTCGCCAAGCGGTCGATCAACGGCTCGTACAGACCGGCGGGAACTTCGTGTGCCCGGCGATTCTATTGGTGCTTGCTGCTGCGGAATTAAATCGGCTGGAAGAACTCAAGCAGCAAGTTGAGGCGGTCAATCCGGCGAGTTCAACGGACGCTGCACGCGCCCGCGCAGCGATGCTCGGCATCATCAACTTGCTGGAAGACGCGCCGGAACAAGCGAACGAGCGGATTCGGGAATGTCACGCGCTGCTCGTGCCGGACAAGACGTCTCCGATGTATTCGCGGTGGGGTGACGTCGCGCTGGCGAGCCTCGCGGTGCAGCATCCAGTTACGCGTGACGCGGCGTTCGAGATGCTCACCGCGATTCAGGGGAGTCAGCTTCAAGCGGGGAATCCCGGCCCGTCGGAGTTCTCGCGGTTCGTGCGACAGCTTCACGGGCAGTGCGTTTTTCTGATGTATGGCGGCTCGCCCGAAGAGTTCGGCACGCAGCCGAAGACGACTCAATGGAGATCGGTCACTCGGCCGCGAGCGCGCACGCGCGGGACTGGATTCCCGATAGCTTCGTTCGATGTCATCTCTGGTGAGATGGCTGAACGCGGCGGCCATGACTTTGACGCGGCGTACTTTCAATCGCCTCTGCGCGGCAACTATGAAGTGACGTGCCGACTGTCGAACTTCGATTGGCGCGAAGCGATGCTGATGGGAGCTGGAATCGCGAACGCGCTGAAATCCACGCATAAGGAAGTGCGGATCACTCCGGCAGGAAAGATCGTGCGCGAACAGCCAATTGAGAAGCCGATCGAACCGCAAGTCTTTCAATGGTCCAATTATAAGATCGTCGTGAAAGATGGTCATTTCACGAGCTTCGTCAACGGGCAGAAATTGTACGAAGAAGATTTGCCTGCTGAACACGATCCGTGGTTGGCGGTCGTCGGCTGGGCGGGGCAATCGTCGCGAGCTGTTCGCGACATCGTTATCAGCGGAAAGCCGACGATTCCGAAGGAACTCGACCTGCTCGGCTCACCCGACCTGCGCGGCTGGGCGACTGACTACTTCGGATCCGAATGGGGCCAATCGCCGTTTGAATGGAAGCTCGATGAGATCGTGCTGACCTCGCCGCAAACGGTTGAAGCGGACGGAGCTCGTGACCGACGCAAAGTCGAAGACATCATCCGCTATCACCGTCCGATGCTCGAAGACGGCGAAGTGTCGTATGAGTTTTACTACGACCCCGAAGTAAAGCTCGCCGCGCCGCCGAACCGAAACTTGTCGTACCTCGGAGCCAACGCTCCGAAGCGAACGCTCAAAGGCAAGACGATGGTCCATCCGGCCCTCGACCGAATGGTCTGCCTGATCGAACCCGACGGAGTGAAAATCCACTGGCTCACTGACGGTCGTTGGGATCGAACGGGACTGACAGCAGACAATGTTGATACCTCAGCACTAACCCGACGCGTCAGCGAGGGCGATCGCTCCACGAAACCCACGGAGACAAGTCGGTCAGAAGAGTCGGACTCGAAAGATGATCAGACCGTGCGGACGGCTGAGAAAGAAGATCGTTCGGAGCGCTCGCCCTCGCTCACGCGTCGGGTTAGTGAGGCAGGCGATGCCAATCGAGCAAAGCCGCTTCCGCTCAAGCCGCGAGAATGGAACTCGATTAAGTTCCGCACGAAGGGAGACACGCTGACGATCGAGCTCAACGGCGATGTCGTCTTCACTCACAACATCGAGCCAACCAACCTACGGCACTTTGGTCTGTTCCACTACGCCAACGAATCGGACGTTCGAGTCCGCAACGTCCGCTACCGAGGCGACTGGCCGATGAAGTTGTCGAGCGTCGCTGATCAAGAACTCGCAAGCGGTCCTCAAAAACTCGCCGTAATCGCCGATGCCGACCTGCCCGATTCCATGAGCTGGGACTTCACGAAGTCGAAGTTCAACCGAGTTGAATTTCGTTCCGTTTGGGATTCCAAAGCGGACAAGTTCATCACCGCCACCGACGCGGGACTTCGTTATTCCATGCCTGCCGGTGAATCAAAACCGCAAGTCGCCGGCATCGCGCCAAAGGTCGTCATTGAAGGAGACTTCATCGCGACCATCGAATATGCGGGACTCAAAACCGTTGCTGGCCAAGAAAATTGGGGGAGCGGTATTGGCTTTAATGTTGTTCTCGACGGCTCGTACCACGTCGGCATTGAAGTCCGCGAGGGAGTGAAGTCCTGGTCAAAAGTGACCAACGCCAGCGTGACGCTCTACGCCCCCAATCGCCCCAACTATTTCTCGAACGAAGCGATCAGCGAGTTTCCTCCCTCTGGCCGCCTCCGCCTGCAACGCAAAGGCCCGGTGATCTACTACCTCACTGCCGCTTCCGGCTCCGACAAATTCCGCCTCATCACCCAACGCCCGCTCGGCACGCAGGTCATCAAACATCTCGCCATCAACGCCGACGCCAGCGACACCGCTAGCGGCTCCGAGTTCCTTTTGAAAAACCTGACCATCCGCGCTGCCAAACTTGCGAAAGCAAAGTGAGCGTTGAATCAGATTCAACACCGACGACAGCTTGCGAAATCGAAGTTACGCTTCGAGGAATCCTCGAACAGGGAATCAATTCCAGTAACGGCGAACAACCATGTACATTCCGGCGAGCTTTCAAGAAACCGACATCGATAAACAGCATGACTTCATCGAGCAGCACAGCTTCGCGACGTTGATCTCGCAGCATGATTCGGAGCCAATTGCGAGCCATCTGCCGCTATTACTCGACCGCAAATCCTCATCGAACGGTCGCTTGATCGGCCACATGGCGCGAGCAAACCCGCAATGGCAATCGGCGGCTGGTCAGCAAGTGCTTGCGATCTTTCACGGTCCTCATGCCTACGTATCGCCGAGTTGGTACGAAGCTCACAACGTTGTACCGACATGGAACTACATCGCAGTCCATGCCTACGGATTGTTTCGTCTGATTGAGGACCACGGCCGCTTGCTCGAAATCGTGAGCCAAACTGTTCGACAGTACGAATCAGGGCGACCACAACCGTGGTCCATAGATTCGCCCGATCCAGAATTCATCGACAAACTGCTATCAGCGATCGTTGGGTTTGAAATCGACATTGAGCGACTCGAAGGAAAATGGAAGCTCAACCAGAACCATCCACCCGAACGCCGCGAGAAAGTCATTCGCGGCCTGCGTGAAACTGCTCGACACGATGAAATGCAGATCGGAGATTGGATGGATGCGTTGAGTCAGTAACGACGTAAACCATCAATGTCCCATGACTCAATCGCCCAGTCGACAACCCTCTCGTAAAGAACTATTCGGAGCTGAGTTTCATCTTCCTGGCAGCATTGAAGGTGACTGGAAGCCCTAATTCGTCGACCACGCTCTTGGATTGGTGCTCGGATTTTGCGATCCGGGCATGCCGGCAGTCGCTCTGAGTTCCCGCGAAAAGTTTTTGAAATCACTTCTTGAACTCCAGACATGGCGTCTGTATCTTGGCAGCCTGTTTG